>CAZRWZ010000229.1:0-4197 GCA_964603745.1 uncultured Bacteroidaceae bacterium
TTTTTCTTTATAGTAATGACCAATTCGCCCCCTTTCAACAGTCATAATTGCTTTGTTTTTGACAATCATATGTTTTTTTGGTATACTATCAACATTTGTAAATTTCAATTTTACTTTTCCCATAAAAGTATTTTTCATTTTAACCACTACCTTATTTGATGTCTTGGTCAACTGTGAATTTGAATTACTATAAATCAGTTTATTGTTATTATTACTTTCCAATATCAAAATTTCTGGATTAATCTTTTCATTCCAAGGTATATTTATGGGAAGATATACTCCTTGCCATTTTGAATAAATTTCAAGATATGCTGTATCATTACTAATTTTCAAAATTCCATATTTTGGCAATAATCCAATACTTTTTGAGATATATAATTCTTCAATTCCACCTCTTTCTTTGAAACTAAGAATCAGAGATAAAATAACTATTGTTGAAAATATAAATATTATTAATTTCTTTAGTACATGACAAAAAATAAAATACTGATTACCAACAAAATAACCATTAAAATATTTGGTTAAAACATTGATATTCAGTATATTAGATGAATATTTACCAAATGTTTATCTAATGAAGAATACCAATGTTTCGAGTAAAGATAGTGATTTAATTTCATCTATTGAAACACATTTTCAAGGAAAAATAAATTTAGCCAGAGTAAAATTTATTTCTTTTTTTATAATTGCTTTAACAAAAGTTAGAACAGTTAACTTTGAGAGTTTAGCAAGAGCCTTTGATACAGATACGGAAGTTAGTTCTAATTTACGCAGAATACAAAGGTTTATGTCAGGATACAGCTTAGACTCTAGTATAATAGCAAGGCTCATATTTGCTTTATTACCCGATAAAACAGATTTAATATTATCAATAGATAGAACCAATTGGAAATTTGGTAGAACTGATATAAATATTTTTATGCTTGGCATAGTTTATCAAGGAGTAGCATTTCCTTTATTATTTAGTATGTTGCCTAAAAGAGGAAACTCTAATTCAAAAGAAAGAATTGCTTTAATTGAACGATATATTAGTTTATTTGGTAAAGAGACAATTAAAAGTATTGTTGCAGATAGAGAATTTGTTGGACAAGAATGGATAAAATACTTAAATAATAACAATCTTAAATATTATATTAGAATAAGAAATAATTTTAAAGTATATATTCCAAGAAAGAATAAAGAAGTTAAAGTTTTTTGGCTATTTAATTCTTTGAAAATAAATCAATTTTATTATTATCAGAATGTGGTTAAAATTAACGGACAACTTTGTTATTTATCTGGCTCAAAATTAAAAAAAGGTGAGTTTTTAATATTGATTTCATTTAACAAACCTGATATGGCAAATGAATATTACAAACAAAGATGGCAAATAGAAATGACTTTTAGAGCTATGAAATCAAGTGGTTTTGATATTGAAAAAACACACTTAGCTGATATTAAAAGAATTGAAAAGTTAATACTTTTAGTAATGATAGCTTTTGTTTGGGCTTATAAGGTTGGAATTTATATACACCTAAACTTAAAGCCAATTATTATTAAAAAACACGGTAGAAAAGCTAAAACAATTTTTAAAACAGGTTTAGATTATATTACTAATTACTTCTTAAATACTAAACATCAAAATGATATAGAAATATTTAAATTTTTGTCATGTACTTAGAAAATTCAGATATATTTTTTACTTGGTCATTTTTATAGTCCTCGGCTAAAATACCAATAGATTTGGCTTTCATTCGTAAATTAATATCCTTGCTTACAAGAATAACTTTTCGAGTTTTATTTTTCTTTGTAATATATTCTGCAATAGAAAGTATTCTGTGATCAGGAGTTTTTTCTTGAAACGAATTTTCCAATTCTTTTGAAAATGGTTTTCCTGTCTCAATAAATAATTTGCCTTTTTTATCCCCTAATTTAACACCTTTATCAAAAAGAGCTTCGCCTGCAATTTTATCTAATTCACGTGTAAATTCACGTGCATGAAAATTAATTTCGTTACTACCTTTTTTAAAATTATCAACTTCCTCCAAAACCGTTATTGGCAGAACAATATCATGTTCATCAAAAGTATATATAGCATTATAATTATGTAGTATTACATTAGTATCTAAAACGAATATTTTTTTTGTTTTTGCCATAAATAAAATTTTTCATCTAAATTAACATTTTATCATTATTTGATAAACTTTTTATCTAAATTTTTATACACGATTATAAAAAACATAATATTTAACGTGAGTTCGACATAATATAGGCTAAATTACAAACGAATATAAAAGGATTATATAAAAAAAAAAGCTAAATGGATTGAGTATATTATCTACAACTAATACAACTCTGGATATTTTTCAGGATTATTATCGTGCATCATTCCATATATAGTTTCAAAAACATTTTCTGCATTCGGATTTGAGAAATAGTCGCCATCAGTTGCATAAGCAGGTCTATGTTCTTCTGCACATAAAGTTTTAGGTTGACTATCTAAATAATAGAAAGCCGCTTGTTCTTCAATAACTTTTTGCATCATATAGGCGGTTGCTCCACCAGGAACATCTTCATCAAAAAATAAAACTTTACCTGTTTTTTTAATGCTTTCAACAATCATATTATCAATATCAAAAGGTAATAATGTTTGAACATCAATAAGTTCAACATTTATTTTAAAACTTTTAAGCTGATTAATTGCATCTTGAGCAATTCTCACACAAGAGCCATAAGTTACAAGTGTAATATCGTTTCCTTCTTCTAAAATTTCGGGAATTCCCAATGGTACATTATATTCACCAATATTATCTGGATATTTTTCGTGTAAACGATATCCATTTAGAGGTTCAATTACCAATGCAGAATCGTCTGCTTGAAATAGTGTATTATAAAAGCCTGCGGCCTGTGTCATATTGCGTGGCACACAAACTTACACGCCTCTTATTGAGTTTATTACCATACTAAGAGGCGAACCTGAATGCCATATACCTTCTAATCTATGACCACGAGTACGAATAATTACAGGCGATTTTTGCCCACCAGCTGTACGCCAATGTGTTGTAGCTAAATCATCGCTAAGAGTTTGCAATGCATACATTAAATAATCGAAATATTGAATTTCAACTAATGGGCGTAAGCCACGAAGTGCTACACCTATACCCTGCCCCAATATTGTATTTTCACGAATACCAGTATCGCCTACACGAAGCTCTCCATAAGTTTCTTGCATTCCTTCCATTGCTTGATTAACACCACCAATTTTGCCTGTATCTTCGCCAAAAGTTAATATTTTGGAATTCTTTGCAAACAATAGCTTGAAATTATCGCGTAAAATTTCACGACCTGCAACGGTTTTATCTTTACTAAAAACTGGGGCAACGGTATTAACTTTTAATGCTGATTTATCGTCTTCAACATATAAATATTTATGATATCTAGGTCCAATTTCTTCGTAGTTTTCTTTTAACCATGCTTTAAGCTGAGTATGTAAAATATGTTTGCTACCACAACCAGAACAAACATTTCTTACAATCTTTTTTGCTGTACTAAAAACATCTTTACGTGTTGGGGTAAGAATTTTTTTTAAATTGTTTGCAAGTTCATCAACCTGGTCATTTTCTTCTTGTAAAACACATTTACAGCCTCTATTATTTACTATATCTAGCAGAGTTTGTTTTTCAACTTTTATTGGGTCAATATATTTTTTCCAAGCAAGTTTTTTTGCCTCTTTAGCTTCTTGTATTGTTTCTTTTACAATATTATCAAGCTCTTGTTTTGTTGCAATTTTTTTCTCAAGTATCCACTCTTCCATTTTAATAATGGCATCAAATTCTTGTTCAAACTTTAAACGTACGTCTGTTTTATATCTTTCGTGCGAACCAGATGTTGAGTGCCCTTGCGGTTGAGTTGCCTCAGTAATATGAAATAAAACAGGAACATGCTCAGTTCTACATTTTTCAATACCTTCTTTATAAACTTTTAAAAGTCCAGCATAGTCCCAAGCTTTTGCTTTATAAATATAAAATCCGGGTTTATTCTTAGTTTTTTCAAATCCGCTTAATGCTTCCGAAATATTATCTTTAATTGTTTGTAAATGGCGAGGAACAGAAATCCCAAAACCATCGTCCCAAACCGACATTGCAAGCGGCACTTGTAAAACTCCTGCTGCATTTAATGTTTCCCAAAAAGGACCTTCTGTGGTAGAAGCATCGCCAA
>CAZRWZ010000230.1:0-4184 GCA_964603745.1 uncultured Bacteroidaceae bacterium
CACCTAAATCCCAATTTACAAACCACATTTCTTCGGTTTCTAAATACTGGGCTTCTAAGTTAAACATTCCATCGTGAGCAATAAATGCTTTAAATCTTTTGTTATGATGTCCGGCTAACCAATAAACCGAAAACCCACCATAACTTGCACCAATAGCACCTAAACGGTTTTCGTCAATATATGGTTCTTTTTTAACTGCGTCAATTGCCGATAAATAATCTTTCATATTTTGTCCGCCATAATCTCCCGAAATTTGCTCTAACCATTCTTGTCCAAAACCTGGTAAACCTCTACGATTTGGGGCAACAATTATGTAATCGTTTGCTGCCATCATTTGAAAATTCCAACGAAAACTCCAAAACTGGCTAACTGTTCCTTGTGGTCCACCTTGGCAGTAAAGCAATGCAGGATAAACCTTTGTAGAATCGAAATGTGGTGGATAAATTACCCACACTAACATTTGCTTATTATCGGTTGTTGTAACCCAACGGCTTTCAACTTTTCCCATTTCTAGTTGTGCTAATATGTCTTTGTTTTCAAAGCTTAACTCTGTTGCTTCGCCTGTAGCTTCGTCAACAGAATAAATTTCGTTTGGTTTAGACATGGATACTCTTGTTGCAATTAACTTATTACCAACTTGAGTAACAGTTCGATAGTTATGAATTCCTTCTGTTATTTTTTTTATTTCGGCAGTTTCTAAATTAATTTTATACAATTCATCGGTTGCATGCCAATCGCTAACAAAATATGCAAATTTATTATCTTCAGACAAACTAATTGAGCCTACATTTTGGTCGAAATTTTTGGTTAAATATTTCTTTTCTTTGGTTTCTAAATTCATTATAAACAAACGATTTTTATCAGATTCGTAACCGTCTCGTTCCATACTTTGCCAAAGCATATTTTTTCCGTCAGATGTAAAAACAGGGTTTACATCGTAACCCATCATTCCTTCGGTTAAATTTTCTGTTTCTTTAGTTTCTAAATCATATAAATAGATGTCAGAATTTGTTGATAATGTATATTCTACACCTGTTTTCTTTTTGCAAACATATGCTATTTTTTTACTGTTAGCAGACCACGAAATTTGCTCAATTCCGCTAAAAGGTTTCAACGGACATTCATATTTTTCTCCCTCTAATAAATCTATATTCCCTTCAAGTTTTCCGTTTTTAAAATCGGCAATAAAAACATGGCTGTAAGTATCAACCCAAGTATCCCAGTGGCGATACATTAAGTCTGTAATTACTCTACCCGAAGATTTTTCTAAATCAGGATATACATCTTTAACTCTATCATCAAGTTTAACTTCTTTTGTGTAAAATACTTTTGTGTAATCTGGCGAAAATCCAAAAGCACTAATACCGCCTTTAATAGTGGTAATTTGTTTTCTATCAGAGCCATCGGCATTCATTATCCACATTTGTCCTTCGCCTGTTTCGTACGACATAAAAGCAATTTTTTTACCATCTTTACACCAAACAGCATTAAACTCTCCAACTGTTGTTTCTGTTAATCTCTTTTTATCAGAACCATCAATATTTATTGTGTAAAGCTCACGATTTCCCTTATTTTCTTCTTTGCTGTAATAAGATACTCCATAAAGAATTTTTGTTTTATCTGGTGATATTTGTACTCCTCCCAGTCTACCAAAAGACCAAAGAACTTCGGGTGTCATCACATCAGACTCTAATTTTAAATCAGGCTTACTAATAACTACTTGTGTAGATTTTGGCTCTGTTGTTTGTTCTTGCTCTTTTTTGTTTCCGCTACACGAAACTAAAACAATTGCAATTAATAATATGTTAAAAATTTTCATAATAATATATAGTTTAATTTTAATGATTTCAAAATTAACAATTCTTAATTATTAAGATTAATTTTGATGAAAATACTTATAAACAATTTCTGATTTTTTATTACCCAAAATTTCTTTTAGCTCCTCTTTGTTTAATTCTTTAATTCGCTTAACCGATTTAAATTTTTTAAGTAAAAGTTCCTGTGTGTGTTTTCCAACGCCCTTAATATTTTCGAGTTCGGATTTTATAAATTCTTTAGATCTTAATTTTCGATGAAATGTAATACCAAATCTATGCGACTCATTTCTTATATACTGTATCACTCGCAATGTTTCTGAATTTTTATTAAGATAAAGAGGTATGCTATCGCCCGGAAAATATATTTCTTCTAATTTTTTGGCTATCCCGATAATTGCAATTTTTCCATATAAATTAATTTCTTTAAGGGCTTTTACAGCAGAGTTGAGTTGTCCTTTTCCGCCATCAATAACAATTAGTTGTGGTAGCGATTGTTTCTCGTTTAGCAAACGGGTATATCTTCTTTTAATTATTTCTTCCATACTTGCAAAATCGTCGGGACCTATAACTGTTTTTATTTTAAAATGGCGGTAATCTTTTTTGCTTGGCTTGGCTTTTCTAAAAACTACACACGAGGCAACAGGGTTTGTTCCTTGTATATTAGAATTATCAAAACCCTCGATATGAATAGGTAATTCTTGCAAACGTAAATCTTTTTTTATTGTCTCTAATTTTCGGTCGGTATTTTTATCAGGGTTTATACTTTCAATTTGCTTTTTTCTGTCGCGATGAAAATATTTTACATTACGAGTTGAAAGTTCTAAAAGCTGCTTTTTATCCCCAATTTTAGGCACAATAAATTTTAAGCCTTCTATTTGAAAATCGGGTTTAAAAGGCACAATAATTTCTTTTGAATTGCTAAATACTTTTTCTCTTATTTCAATTATCATTCGTGGTAAAAGTTCTTCCTTTGTTTCGTCAAGTTTCTTTTTAATCTCAACCGTATGTGCTTGAATTATTGCACCATTAACTACTTTTAAAAAATTAATAAAAGCATATTTTTCATCATCAGAAATAGAAAAAACATCTACATCGTTAATTGTATTACTAACAACTGTAGATTTACTTTGGAATTTTTCTAAAATTTGTATCTTTTCTTTTATAATCTGTGCATTTTCAAATTCGAGTTTTGCAGAATAATTTTGCATTAAATTTTTAAGATATTTTATTACAGAATAAATATTCCCTTTCAATATTTCTTTTATATGGTTTATTCCGAGCATATAATCTTGGGAGTTTTGCTTACCTACACACGGAGCTTTACAATTATCGATATGATATTCTAAACAAACTTTAAATTTTTTATTCTGTATGTTTTCTTGCGAGAGATTTAAATTACACGTTCTTAGGGGGTATAATTTCCTGAAAAGCTCCAATAAAGTCCGCACCATTGTTACAGAAGTATATGGCCCATAGTATTTTGAGCCATCTTTTACAATATTGCGAGTTTGAAACACCCGTGGAAATTCTTCATTTTTTATACAAATCCAAGGATATGTTTTGTCATCTTTAAGCATAACATTATATCTTGGCTGATATTTCTTAATCAGATTGTTTTCTAAGAGCAGGGCATCAGATTCGTTATTAACAATTATATGCGAAATATCATCAATTTTTTTTACCAAAATGCGTGTTTTAACACTATCGTGCAATTTAGAAAAATATGAACTTACACGTTTACGCAAATCCTTTGCTTTGCCTATGTATATGATGTTTTTATCTTTATCGTAGAAACGATAAACACCTGGTTTGTGAGGCAAATCTGCAGTAATTTTTTTTAATATTTCAATCTTATTATTCAATAAAATAATTTTGTTAATATTTTTTGTTTTACACCTAAATTTTTAATGGTTAAAATTAGTAATTTTATATCATATTATTTTAATTTATGAAAAATAAAGATTTTTGGCAGAAAACCAGACCCTATTTTACTAACAAATATGTTATTGCAATACTTGTTTTTATTGTTTGGATTAGCTTTTTCGACGAAAACAGATTGATATCCAGAATTAGTGCAAAAGCAGAACTTAATAAATTAGAAGAACAAAAAAATTATTATCGAGAACAAATAGAAATAAATAAAAAACGTTTAAACGAACTAAAAACAAACAAAGATAACTTAGAAAAATTTGCTCGAGAACAATACATTATGCGTAAACCAAACGAAGATGTTTTTGTTATTGTTACCGAAGATGAATAACCAGTGCAAGGTATTTTTGTCATTATAAATTACTACGCCCTCCTAGCCTTCCTACAATGTCATTAAGTTAAGGATATTGTCGTCATTGCGAACGAGGAACGAGTTCG
>CAZRWZ010000231.1:0-4176 GCA_964603745.1 uncultured Bacteroidaceae bacterium
GTATTTTGGATTAAGTGGCTTTGTAATAATTTGTTATGCGTTTCTCAGCAGACCCTAAATAGCTGATTTTTAGCTTCATTAGTCTGTAAAAATTTATATGCCCTTATATGTCTTATATGGTTTAGATTCTATGCTTCTATTGTTAACCCAAATAAGTTTTCAATATACTACTTTTAGAAGTATGACGTAATTTTCTAATTGCTTTTTCTTTTATTTGGCGAACTCTTTCGCGGGTTAGCCCAAATTTATTTCCAATTTCTTCAAGAGTTAGTTCTCCTGTTCCAATTCCGAAAGAAAATCTTAAAATTTCTCTTTCTCTTTCAGAAAGTGTAGCAAAAGCTCTGTTAATTTCTGTGCTTAACGATTCCGAGATTAAGCTTTTATCTACTTTAGGGGAATCTATATTTTCTAACACATCTAATAAACTACCATCTTCACCTTCTTGAAAAGGGGCATCAACAGAAATATTTTTACTTGAAACTTTCATTGTTTCTAAAACCTTTTCTACCGGTAAATCTAAAATTTCTGATAATTCTTCGGGTGTTGGTATTCTTTCGTTCTTTTGTTCGAACTCTGATATTGCTTTTTTATATTTGCTAAGTGTACTTACCTGATTTAATGGCAAACGCACTATTCTAGATTGCTCGTTTACGGCTTGCATAATAGATTGACGAATCCACCAAACAGCATAAGAAATAAATTTAAAACCTCTCGTTTCGTCAAACTTTTTTGCTGCTTTAATAAGACCTAAGTTTCCTTCGTTTATTAAATCCGGCAAAGTTAAACCTTGATTTTGATATTGCTTTGCTACAGATACAACAAATCGTAAGTTTGCTCTAATAAGTTTTTCTTCAGCAATTTTGTCTCCTTGACGGATTCGTTGTGCCAATTCTACCTCTTCTTCTATCGTAATTAGGTCATATTTAGCAATTTCTTGCAGATATTTGTCTAATGACGCACTCTCTCTGTTGGTAATCGACTTTGTTATCTTAAGCTGTCTCATTCTTCTCTCTTAAATTTTTTGCAAAATTACATCTTTAATATTCTAAAAACAAATTGATTGTTATAATAATTTTTGTATTTCATTAAATGGATTTGATAACAGTGCTTAAATACCTGAATTACATCAATATAAAATTCTTTAACTATCTGTAAACGTGACAAAAAAATATTATTTTAATAATAATTAAGTTAAATTTCGATTATCTCTACAAAATAACGAAAGCCAATATCAACAGCAGGTTTTTCATATGTATCAATAACATCAATTCTTATATCATATCCTGTTGAAAGCCATCCTCCTCCTTTTACTTTTCCAGGTTCTTGCAGCATTTCTTTTACATTACCGCTTATATTGTAAATACCAATATCATTTTCTGAATACATATCAACGGGAACTGTAACATCAGATTTATCATTAATATACCCACATCCTGCATCTTTAATTACAACATATTCTTTTTTTTCTTTATCGTAGTGTATTGCTCCGTCTCCTTTTGAATAAAAGTTTGCCAAATAGCAAGCTTTTTTATTTTGCAAACAATAACTACCCCAAGGATAAGTAACTCCTTTAAGTCCTCCTTTTGCAGCTTTTATCCATTCTTTTTCATTTGGTAAACGAAATTTTACTTTTTTAAACTCACGTTTTGGATATTCATTATATTTTTTTGTCATCCACTCGCAGAACATCTTTGCTCCTTGATACGAAACATTTACAACAGGATAATTTTCAAAAGCTTCATTAGTATGATATATTTCTACAAATTTATTTTTATAAATTTTTGCCCAATTAAATGTATCGAGTTTAGCGGTGGCATATTCTTGTATCATACCTTTTGCCTTGAGTTCTTTTAAAAAACTTATGTATTGCAAATTTGTTACTTCATATTTCGAAGCATACAAATTGGGTTGAACCTTTGCTAAAGTTTTTTCAAAATTTTTAAACGTAAATTCTTTTGGTAAATCGCTTTTTGCAGCAATAAGAATAAAAAATACTGTAAAACTAAAAAGTAGATTTCGATAATTCATAAATTTATGTTTTTGGTTATAACGCTGTATTAAAACGTAATAATTTACTATATTATTGTTTATGATGGCAAAATACCCTCATCAGCAAAGCTATAATAAGCACCTAAGCCTATTATTAAGTGGTCTAAAAGATTAATACTAAAATATTTTACTGCAATAGATATTTTTTTTGTCAATTCTATATCTTGATTACTTGGGTTTATGTTACCCGATGGGTGGTTATGTACCAAAACAATACCACTAGAAAGGAGCAAAACAGATTCTTTTATTATTAAACGCACATCGGTTACTGTGCCTGATAATCCTCCTTGGCTTACCTTATATTTTTTTATAATACGATTGCCTCTATTTAACAATAACACCCAAAATTCTTCGTAATCTATATCGCTAAGTGTTTCGTTAAACAACTCAAAAACATCTTTGCTGTTTTGTATTGATTGTTTTATACCTATCTCCGATAATTTTCTTCTGCGACCAAGTTCTAAGGTGGCAATTACAGAAATTGCTTTTGCCTCGCCAATTCCTTTAAACTGCATTAAATCACCTAAGCTTAATCTTCCAAATTTATTTAAATCGTTATCAGATTTTTGAAGTATTTCTTTGGCTAAATCAACAGCCGATTGCTCACGATTTCCAGAGCCAAGTACAATTGCCAAAAGTTCTGCATTACTCAAAGACGTTTCGCCATGTTGCAAAAGTTTTTCGCGTGGTCTATCTTCTTCCGATAAATCTTTTATACTTAAATGTTTCATTTATTTTATATTTTTAAAAATTTCTTTCAAATTTTCCCAAGATATAATATTAGCATTGCTTGTTTTGTATGATTTTTCACCACCGTAAATTACAAAATTATTCTCTTTTTTGTTTTTGGTTAATTTATTCCAATACAGCAGATTCTTTAAAAAATCGTAATTAAATGTCTTTCCTGCTTTTATTTCTATTGGAATGATTTTGTCATTATTATCAATAATTAAGTCTATTTCTTTTCCGTTTTTATCTCTCCAAAAATACAATTCTAAGTTTACAGCATTGTTATACAGATGTTTATAAAATTCATTTATAACAAAATTCTCAAATAAAGCTCCGTATAAAAAATGAGTAATTAATTGCTTTTCAGATTTTATACCCAATATTGACGAAGCCAATCCGGTATCGTAAAAATAAAGTTTGGGCATTTTTACAATTCGCTTATTATAGCTTTTGTGATGTGGTCTTAGAAAATAAATAATATAACTTGCTTCTAATATAGAAAGCCACGATTTTGCAGTTATTTGAGTTATTCCGCAAGTATTTGCAAGTTCGGTAATGTTTAGAAGTTGCCCTGTTCTACCAGCACAAACTTTTATAAAGTTTATAAATACATTTTGATTAGCTATATTTTTAATAAGTTTAACATCGCGTTCTACATAGGTTTGGATGTAAAAAGGATAAAAATCATTTGCCGGAATATTTTTATCGTAAATTCGCGGATAAAACCCATTATAAATTGTTGAAACAAAATCTTTGGGGTAATATTTAGTATTTTGTAATTCCTCTAAACTAAAGGGTAATAGTTTTAAAATAGCTATTCTACCTGCTAATGTTTGAGAAATATTTTGCATTAGCAAAAAGTTTTGAGAACCTGTAATAATAAATTGTCCTGATTTATTTGTTGTGTCAACAATTGCTTGGATATAAGAAAACAATTCAGGAACTCTTTGTATTTCGTCAATAATAAGACCTTTGGCTTTTGTTTCGAGTATAGTTTTTGGATCGTTTATAGCAATATTACGAATATCAATATCTTCTAATGTGATATATTCGTAATCGGGAAAAGTACTTTTTGCTAAAGTTGTTTTACCTGATTGCCGTGGTCCTGTAATGCTTACAACAGGATATTTTTCTGCATAATATATTAATTTTTCGCTTAATTTTCGTTTTATCATATTACAAATATAATAAATAACTGGACAAATCTTATACTGTTGTATGTAAATTGTCCGGTCATTTATATTTTAATACCCAAAACAACCACATCGTCAATCTGTTCTATATCGCCCTGCCATTCTTCAAAAGCTTTATTTAATACTACTTTTTGTTCTTTCATTGTTAACTGACAATTATTAATTAATAATTGTTTAAACGGTTTGTATTTAAATTTTTTGCCTT
>CAZRWZ010000232.1:0-4161 GCA_964603745.1 uncultured Bacteroidaceae bacterium
TTTAAACAGTTCAAAAAACAACATTTTATGCGTTTATCAGCAGACCCTAAATGGATTGAGTATATTAATCTTGACTTACAAGATAATATTTTAGTTTTTGATTTGTTATAATATTTTTATCAAATAGTATATCTACATCATTAATAAAACCAGTTTTTGTTCTGTAATTTACAATTGCTTTTGCGTCTTCATAATTAATATAAGGGTGCGAAGACAAGGCTTTTACATCTGAAAAGTTTATATTTAACTTTTTTATAATGGTGCTATCAACTTCTATAAAATTTATAATGTTTATAAACATTTCCTGTTCAATTCCATAAACTTCAGTTAGTTGTTCTTTAGAATAAAAACCGCCTAATAAATCTCTATATTTTATAATTCTGTTTGACAGAATATCGCCAATTCCACTAATTGATATTAATTGTGTTTTTGTTGCCAAATTAAGTTCAATAATCTTAATATTTTTTACATAATTATTCTCTGTTTTTTTTAAGTCGTTTTTGTCAATTACAATATAAGGCGATATTTCTTTATATTTTTTATCATCAATAACAAAAATCTTTTTTAACTGAAGTTTATCGCTAATACCTCCTGTTTTTTTTATGTAATTGCAAATTACTTGTGATTGTTTGGGACTAAACCCAAAAGCCTCCCAATCAGAATTTGTTGCAATATTTGGATTTAAGTAGAAATATTCAACTATTTTCTTTTTGTTGTAATGCTTCTTTTTGTTGTAATTTTTATTATCATATTGTTTATATTTATGGCGTTTTTGTTCCTTAATTTTAAGTTTTTGTTCTTTTGCAAATTCTAATGCACTAATTTCTTTCTTAAATTTAGAAAAATCTGTTTTGGTTTCAGGTTTTATATAAGGGAATATCTGTTTAAAACCAATTCCTAAAACAACTAATATTGCAAGAACCAATAAGCCTCTGCGTTCGCTACTGTTAAATTTAAAAATAAACATTACCAATATTTATTTTGTATTAATTAATTGTAAAAACAATTCATCTTCAAATGTATCATGAGTTAAATTCCATGCTTTTTTTACACCTGTAATTTCAAATCCCAATTTTTTAAATAACAAAATACTATTTTTATTATTTTCAGAAATACTACAATATAACTGATTAAGTTTTAGTGTTTTAAACGAATATTCAATTAAAATTGTTAATGCATTTGTTGCATATCCTTTTTGTTTATATTCGTTTTCTGCAATAAGAATTCCAACGCCAGCTCTTTTATGAAACGGATCAAAATCGAATAAATCTATTGTGCCAATTGGAATTTTTTCGTTAATAAGTTCAATTATTAAACGTAATTGTTTTGTCTGAAAAATATCTAAATGTGCATGTTTTACGTAAGTAGCGATAATATTTTTAGAATAAGGAGTTATTGTATTGCTTACATTCCAAATATTTGTATCATTTTCCCAATTGTAAATAATATCTACATCACTTGGCTCAATTGCACGAAGTTTTATATTATTGTTTTCTAAAATCATAGTTTAAGCGATTTTTGTTTATTATTTTTAACAGAAACAAATATATACTAAAATGCATCAAATAATTACTAATGGGGACTTCTAATAATTATTTTCTTACAATAAACAAAATAAAAAATCATTAAAATAAAAAACTAATTTTTAGAACTCCCCTAATATAAAATCCGAGTAAACTCAAGCCACAAAACTTAAGAGATACTTTTAATCTGTTAAAAGTTTAAAACCTTTACCATGAATATTTAAAATCTGAATATTTTCTTCTCCTTTTAAATGTTTTCTTAGTTTTGTGATATAAACATCCATGCTGCGTGCATTAAAATAATTATCGTCTTGCCATATTGCTTTTAGTGCGTAGTTTCTTTCTAAAACATCATCTTTATTAACACATAATAATCTTAATAATTCAGATTCTTTTGTAGTTAATTTTATTTCTTCGCCATTTTTAGAAATAACCTGTTTGTTAGAGTCAAATACAGAATCGCCTAATTGAAATACAGTTTGGCTATTATCTGTTTTATTACTTGTGCGGCGTAATATTGCTTCAACTCTTGCCAATAACTCTTCCATAATAAATGGTTTTGTAATATAATCATCTGCACCGGCTTTAAATCCCTCTAGAACATCATCTTTCATAGATTTTGCAGTTAAAAATATAATTGGAATTTTTTCGTTCAAAATTCTAACATCATTTGCTAAGGAAATTCCATCTTTTTTTGGCATCATTATATCAAAAATGCATAAATCGTATGAATTTAACTTAAATAATTTTAATGCTTTTTCGCCATTTTCGGCTAAATCTACATCATATTCTTTAACTTTTAAGTATTCTTTAAGCAATACTCCTAAATTATCATCATCTTCTGCTAATAAAATTCTAATTTTATCCATAATATTAAATTTTAGTTAATTTTATATTGCAAAGGTATCTTTATAATAAATTCTGATCCTTTGTTAACTTTACTTATTAATGTTATTTTTCCATCGTGTTCTTCAATAATTTTTTTAACATAGCTTAATCCTAAACCAAAACCCTTTACATTGTGGATATTGCCTGTAGGTACTCTGTAAAACTTATCGAAAACTCGTTTTTTATCTTCATTTTTTATTCCTATTCCGTTGTCTTTAATACTGATGTAAAGATAATTATCTTTATTGTAAGTATCAATTTTTATTTCAGGAATATCTTTTTTATATTTTAATGCATTTTCTAACAAGTTCATCAAAACATTTGTAAAATGAATTTCATCGGCAAATATCATACTTTCTTTTGCTGCTAAATTTAATGATAAACTACCATTTTCTTTTTCTACTTGAATGATAAAATTGTTATAAATTTTTTCTAATATTTTACTAATATTTATTTCTCGTTTTTTTAATTTAATAATTCCTTGATCGAAAATAGCTGTTTGCAATACTTTTTCTACTTGATTAGACAATCTGTTACTTTCATTTTTAATTATATTACATATTGTTTCTATATTTTTTTTATCGGGCGAAATACTGGTATCTTCGAGCATTTGAGCTGCCAACGAAATAGTTGATATTGGTGTTTTTAGCTCGTGAGTCATATTACTAACAAAATCGTTTTTTATTTCCGATAATTTTTTTTGTCGGTATATGATATAAGTTGTTATTGTAAAAATCAATATGATTATTATGATTATTAATATTGATGAACCGCCCAACAACCATAAGGATTTAAAAATTACTGAAGTCTTATTTTTTACAACAATATCTAAGTAATAGTTAGAGTTTCTAATATCATTAGGAAAAAGTTTGGTGGAAAAAACTTTGTCTTGTATGGGTTCTTTAAAATTATCGGATAAAATTACATAATCGTTTTGTACACCATCTCTAATTGCAAAGGAATAATTAACATCAATATCGTTTTTTGTAAAATACTTAGTAATTAGTTTGTTTATCTCACATCGTTTTACTCGCTTGGTTATATCCTCATTGTAATCTAGCAAACGATTAACAATTTTTTCAATAAATAAAGATTTAGTTCCGCCATATTCTTTAATATGTTTCTCTAAATCGTTCGATTTTATTTTATTTTCAACTGTATTTGCATAATGTTTAGTGTCGTTTATTATTAAGGAATCGTTTTTATATACTTTGTAAGATGTGTCTCTTGTATATCCATCTTTATTTTTAATATAAGAATCTTGTTTTACAAAAAGCATATCTAAACTATCGTTAAATAATTTTTGATTTTTAAATATTAAGTTTTTAGCTTTAGATGTATCTTTTTTATAAGAATAAATCTCTTTAGATATTTCGTAAATAGTTTCGTTTGTTTCAAGGTCTTTGCTTATTTGTAATAAAGATTGATTTATTAGTTGAGATAGATGTTTATTATTTAATTGAACCGCAGAACTTATCCAATAAGATTGAATTCCTATTAAAGAAATTATTGCAGTTAGCATAACTAATGCCAATAAATATATCTTTTTACTTTTCAAATTTAAATCTATTTATTATTTACATGGCAAATATATAATACTATTTGAAGTATTGTTCTTTGTTTAAGATTAATTAACAACAAAAAATGTTAATTTTAAGTATAAACGACTTCTAAAAATTGTTTTGATATTTTGCACTACTAACACAATTATTATTGTTTGTTTGAGCTAAATTTTAATAAAATCGAAAAT
>CAZRWZ010000233.1:0-4124 GCA_964603745.1 uncultured Bacteroidaceae bacterium
TCGAACTTTATAGTTCAATCTCTTGAGTTTATGGACAAGCACTAATTAGCCATAGAACCATTTAACCCTAGAACCATTTAGCAATTTAATAAATAGCCCTTAAGTGTTTTTTGCATTTATGAAAATTATATTGAAAAAAAGCTAACAAAATTCAGTATAATTACTTTTTTTATAACGCTACAAAAACTATGTATATATCCATAAAAACAGACAGTTATAAAAAAGTTTATTTCTACTTTTTGGATTCTTAAATTAAGAATATTGAAAATTAAAATTATTTATTATCATATTTTATTATCTTTGGGCTTTTAAAAATAAATTTAAATTATTATTACAATGAAAAAGATTCTTATTATTTTATTTTCATTTTTCTTATTTGCAAATGCGTATTCGCAAATGGAAAAACACATAAAATGGACATTTTCTGCAAAAGTTGTTTCAGATAATGAGGTTAGTCTTAGATTTAAAGCTAAAATTGACAAAGATCATCACATCTATGGAATACACGATGATTTAAATCCTTTTGAAGTTACATTAGAAGAAAGTTCTAATTACAAAATTAAAGGAAAAGTAAAACAATTTGGTCATCCACATAAGTTTTACGACGACATGATGGTTGCCAACAGAGAAGAATATGAAGGAACTGCTGAATTTGAACAAATTATTACAGTTCTTACTATGGACGACTTTAAATTAAAAGGTTCGTTATATTATCAAATCTGTAAAAACGAAGGAACTTGTGCAATGCTTGAACCAGAGTTTAGTTTAGATATAAAAGGAGCTAAAAAATTAGTTGAACCAGAAGAAACACAAGCTGATAATACAAAAGAAACTGATAATGAAAACATTGCTAATACAGAAGAAAACAATGACACATTAGCAGTTGCAGAAACAACAACAATTAAAACAGAATCGAATAATGTAGAAAAAGGGAAAGTACCCGGATTATTTGAAATGAAAGACGGTAAAAAACAAACCGTAAAATTACATGTAGAAGAAAAAGATAAAGGCGAAGGCGAAAGTGATGCACTATTTACATTATTTTGGTTAGCTTTTTTAGGCGGTTTAGCTGCAATTTTCACACCTTGTGTATTTCCTATGATACCAATGACTGTATCATTTTTTATGCACGATGGAAAATCGAAAGCAAAAGCTCGACTTGAAGCAATGGTTTATTCACTTTCGATAATATTAATTTATACCATTATTGGAACTGTAGTTGCTGTTACACTTGGTGCTAACTTTGCAAACTGGCTAAGTACTCACTGGATACCAAATGTTGCATTTTTTGTAATCTTTGTAATTTTTGCAGCATCGTTCTTTGGTATGTTTGAAATAACAATGCCATCGTGGATGGTAAATAAAACTGATGCTAAAGCCGACAAAGGTGGTGTTTTAGGAGCATTCTTTATGGCATTTACACTTGTATTAGTTTCATTTTCTTGTACAGGACCTATTGTTGGAGGTATTTTAGTAGCATCTGCAGGCGGTCAAGTGCTTATGCCAATTGTTGGTATGTTAGGCTTTTCTGTAGCATTTGCATTGCCATTTGGTGTTTTTGCATTTTTCCCTTCATTACTGCAAGGAATGCCAAAATCTGGTGGCTGGTTAAACTCAGTAAAAGTAGTTCTAGGTTTTATAGAACTTGCTTTAGGTTTAAAATTCTTAAGTATTGCCGATTTAACTTACCACTGGCATATACTAGACAGAGAAGTTTATCTTGGTCTTTGGATTGTAATATTTACACTAATGGGAATTTATCTTTTAGGTAAAATTAAATTTGCACATGATAGTGATGTTAAATATCTTAGTGTACCTAGATTAATGATGGTTATAATAACATTTTCTTTTGTAATTTATATGATACCTGGTATGTTTGGAGCACCACTTAAAGTATTATCAGGTTATCTCCCACCTCAACAAACCATAGACTTCGACCTAGAAAGATTAGGTAGAGAACACTCTGCTGATGTTATTGAAAAACTTGGTGGCGAAGCAAAACTTTGTTTTAAACCTAAATATAATGATTTTTTACATTTACCACATGGTTTACACGGATATTACACATACGAAGAAGCACTAGCTTGTGCTAAAGAACAAGGCAAACCTATTTTTGTTGATTTCACAGGTCATGGTTGCACTAACTGTAGAGATATGGAATCTAGTGTATGGAAAGACCCTGCTGTATTACAAAGACTAGAAAATAATTTTGTTATATTCTCTTGTTATGTTGATGACAAAACCGATTTACCAAAAGAAGATTGGATTTTATCAAGAGCTGACGGAAAAGTTAAAAAGACTCTAGGAAAAGTTAATGCCGATTTCCAAATATATAACTTTGGTGAAAATTCGCAACCTGTATATGTTATTTTAGATCTTGATGGAAATGTTATGAATGGTAAACGCTCTTACAATAAAGACATACCTGCTTTTGTTAAATTCTTAGACGAAGGTCATAGTAAATTTGCAAAAGAGACTAAAGGAGCAAAGCAAGCACATTAATAATTACTTGCTGTAATTCGCAAGTTTACAGCAAATATTAGAGAATTAAATATCCCAATTGGGACTAAAAATAAAAAAAAGACCTTATTTCAAGGTCTTTTTTTTATTTAATCTAAATAACCGTATCTTTGTGCAAAATTTATTTTTTATGATATTGCAAGAAGATACTTTCTCAACCAAAAGAAAAGCCCTTAGAATTAATTTAGATTCTAGTATTTATGGAACTATTGCTGAAATTGGAGGAGGGCAAGAAGTTGCACGAGCATTTTTTCAAGCAGGTGGAGCTTCAGGCACTATAGCAAAAAGCATTTCGGCCTACGATAAAACTTTTAGCGATAATTTATATAATGATAATAAAAAAGGTAGATACGTAAGTGATGATAGATTAAAAAAAATGTTGAAGAAAGAATTCAATGATTTAACAAATTTATTATCAGATAAAAAAGATAGAGATACCAGATTTTTTGCTTTTGCAAATACAGTTGAAACAATTAATTACAGCAAAACTAATCAAGGACATGGTTGGATGGGAGTTAGATTTCAACTCACCCCTTTTTCTGAACCTAATCAGGTTATTATACACATAAAACTTTTAGAAAATGATGCATCTTTGCAACAATATACTTTAGGAGCAATAGGTGTAAACTTAATTTATGCATGCTATAATTATGCAAAATACCCAAACAAGTTTTTGCTTTCTTTAATGGAAAATTTGTCAAACGATAGAATTGAAATAAATATGGCATCTATGTCGGGGCCAGAGCTTGATTTTGTAGATAATCGTTTGCTTAGTGTACAGCTAGTAAAAAATGGCGTTTCTTCTGCTGTTATGTTTAATAGTAATGGCGAGGTGCAACAACCTTCCGATATGCTCTACAAAAAAAATGTTTTAGCTTTTCGTGGAAGTTTTAGACCAATAACATATACCGGTATGGATATGCTTAAAACTAGCTTTAATCTATTTAAAAAAGATGGCAATTATATAAAAGAAAATACCGTTTCGGTTTGCGAAATAACATTGAGTAATTTGCTAGAAGAAACAGGTTTTGATGATAGAGATTTTCTTGATAGAATTGATTTATTAAATGGTTTGGGGCAAAATGTATTGGTATCAAATTTTAAAGAATATTATAAATTGTCGCAATATTTTACTCGTTTTAATATAAACAGATTGCGTCTTGTACTTGGTATTCCCGCATTAACAAATGTTTTAAATGCATCTTATTACAAAGATTTAAAAGGTGGTATTTTAGAAGCTTTTGCTCTAATGTTTCATGAAAATGTAAAAATTTATACTTATCCTCAATTAATTGATGGTAAAATTATAAGTTCTAATGATATTGAAGTTGATAAAAAAATAGAATATTTGTATAAACACTTAAAAGCAAATAGAAAAATTCTGGATTTAGAAACATATAATTCTAAGTATTTACCAATTTATTCTAAAGATGTTTTAAGTAGAATTTTAAATAACGAAGATGGTTGGGAAGAATATGTTCCTAATTATGTTGCAGAGCAAATTAAAAAGAGAAGATTATTTGGTTATACTATAATGTAGCAACTACCCATATTAATGTTAATACACTATGTTTCTCGTTTGATATAGGCCCATAGAAACAAGA
>CAZRWZ010000234.1:0-4050 GCA_964603745.1 uncultured Bacteroidaceae bacterium
ATATGGAATATCCAAATTACATTGATAAAGTAGAGAATATAACTCTAAAAGATGATTTAAGCGAATTTTTAGGAACATCTAAAAATGGGATAATAGAAATATCATATCTCGATATTGTGAAAATGGCAGGACACAGTTGTGCTGTTGTTTCTGGTGCATATTTAATGGCACTAAAAGGTTTAAAAGCATTATATGGAAACGACTTGCCTAAAAGAGGTGAAATAAAAGTAGAGCTAAAAGGAACTTTGGAAGATAATACAGGTGTAACAGCTCAGGTATTGTCAAATATAACTGGAGCAACTACTGATACTGGCTTTTTAGGTTTACAAGGAAAATTTAACCGACGTGGTTTACTTTCTTATGGTAACAACATATCTGCAAATGTTAAATTTACCAGACTAGATACTAATAAAAGTGTTTTAGTTAATTATATGCCTGGCAAAATAGTTAATCCAAAAGAAATATTACAATCAGCAATTTCAGAAAATGCAAGCGAAGATGATAAAAAATCATTTCCTGAAAAATGGCAAAATATGGTAAAAACAATTATTGAGAATGCAGATATAGTTATTGAAATATCAATATAAAATAGATGTTAAAATATATTAAAAAACTAATAAAAATTTGCAATGTTAGTGAACACTAACTAACTTTGCCGAGTATTAATTAAATAACAATATAAATTATGGGAAAAATATTAAATAATCTACTAAATTACAAATGGTTAAGTATGGCTGTTATACTTGCTATTTCAGCGTTTTTCATTTTAGAAATGAAAGAAAATACTGCAATGGAAACCAACTTAGATAAGTATATGCCACAAGACCATCCGGCATTTATTTATAGCGATAAAGCCGAAAGTTGGTTTAATATTAAGGACGGGATAATAATTGCAGTTGAAAATAAAAAAGGTATTTATAACACCGAAACACTCGACACACTTAAACAATTAACAAAGCGTTTTCAGAAATTTGATGAGATTGAAAAAGATGACGTAACATCGCTCTACAATGCCGATAATATTGTTGGCTCAGAAGATGGAATGGACGTAAAGCGTTTTTATAAGCGTGTACCAAAATCTAAAGAAAAGCTAAAAAAATTACAAGAAAATGTTCGTAAAAACGAAATGGTTTATGGTCGTTTAGTTTCAGAAAACGAGCAGGTAACTGTAATTATTGCCGAAATTGGCGACGATGTTTTTACACCAAAATTTTACGATGAAATTTTAGAAGCTGCAAAATTATCAGAAACCGATGATATAAAAATTTATGTAGCAGGTCGCCCAATAGTAGAGGGCGAAATGGCTCTTTTAGGCCCTGCCGATATGAAAAAAATGGTTCCAATAGTAATTCTTGTGATTTTCCTTGTTTTGTTTATCACACTTCGCAGTTTTAAAGGCACAATGATAACTCTTGGTGTTGTGTTTTTATCTACAATTTGGGCATTCGGACTAATGGCAACAGTAGGAATTCCTATTTATGCCGTTTCTACAATGATACCCGTAATGCTTATTGCTATTGGTGTTGCCGACGGAATACACCTATATAGTCATTTGCACACTTTTGTTGACCATAACCCAAAAGCGAGTAAACTCGATGCCACAAAAGATATGATTAAACACTTGTGGAAACCTGTTGTTATGACATCGGTTACAACCGCAGTTGGTTTTATTTCTTTACTTACATCAGAGGTTTATCCTGTAAAATATTTTGGTATTTTCACTGCCTTTGGCGTGATGATGGCAATGGTTTTTTCATTAGTTTTTCTTCCTGCCGGAATTATGATTTTTGGTTTGCCAAAAGCTAAAAAACTTAATCACAACGAAGATAAAGAAGGTCATTCGCACTCAAAACTGGCTAATAATTTTGCACAATCGGTTATCAAACATAAGTATATCTCTATTATTGGGTCTGCTGCAATAATTGTATTATCAATAATAGGAATGCAAAAAATGTGGATTAATTCGAGTTTCCTCGATAAATTTGAAAAAGATAGCGATATAGTATTAACCGATAAATTTATAAACGAAAATTTTGGAGGAACAAGCTCGCTAAATTTAATTCTTGATGCTAACGGAAAAAAAGATGTTTTTAAAGAACCGGCTGTTCTTAAACTTGTTGACAAAATGCAGAAAGATGTAAACGCTAAACTGCAAGTTGTTGGTAATACTTTTTCTTTGGCAGATTATATTAACAGAATGAATAAAGTAATGAACGCTGATAAAGAGGAATTTAACACAATTCCTGATAGTAAAGATATGATAGCCCAGTATTTATTGCTTTACGAAATGTCTGGCGACCCAGAAAATCTTAATAAGGTTGTTGATTACGATTACGAAAAAGCAAACGTAACTTTTCAACTTAAAAAAGACGACTCTAAAGCTATAAATTCGGCTCTTGATATAATTCATACTTACGAAGATGATTTTAAAAAAATGGGAATATCTATGAATTATGCAGGTAGCGGGTATAAAGGTTTGGTATTTACCGATTTAATTCTCGAAGGACAAATAAAAAGTTTAATTCTATCATTATTAATAATCATTATATTATTATCATTAATGTTTAAAAATATTAAAATAGGATTAATTAGCTCTGTGCCAATTATTTTAACAGCAGCTATTAGTTTTGGAATTATGGGATTTTTAGGAATTCCACTAAGTACAACAACAGCACTGCTTTCGAGTATTGCCATAGGTATAGGTATAGATTATGCTGTGCATTTCTTGGAACAATATCGACATAATGCTGCCAATTCTGATGATAAAATGAAAGTAGCACAACTAACAATGGCACATTCGGGTAAAGCTATAATTTTTAATGCAATAGTTGTAATAGCCGGTTTCTTAGTACTAATGTTCTCTGTATTTCCGCCAAACCGTGAACTTGGTGCTTTAGTTTCGCTAAATATGTTTACAAGTTTTGTAGGAACTCTTACTATTATGCTCGTGTTGTTGTATGTTAGTAATGTTTATTTTAAGAAAAAGAAATAAGATATTAGATATTAGACTTTAGATTTTAGACTTTAGATTTTAGACTTTAGATTTTAGACTTTAGATTTTAGATTTTAGATTTTAGACAAGAGATAAAAGACATTAGAATAAAAAAAGATTTTTAATGTAAAAGGAAAGCCCAATCCCCCTTATTAAGGGGGTTAGGGGGATTGAGAATAACTAAATAATTGTATAATTAAATAATTAAGAATATGAAAACTTTAAAATTAGTAGTAGCAGTTGCAGTAATATTAGCAACAAGTTTTGGTGCAAAAGCACAATTAACAGGTCGTCAAATAGTTGAAAAGGCATACAATTTGCCTACAGGCGAAGACCAAACATCGGTTTTAACAATGACTTTAATAAACAAAAGTGGTCAGAGTAGAGTTCGTAAAATTCAACAATATTCAAAAGATTTAGGTAGTACAGAAAAAAGCATAATGTTTTTCCTTTCGCCTGCCGATGTTAAAAATACATCGTTTATGAATTGGTCTTATGATGGCGATAAATCTGATGATCAATGGATTTATCTTCCTGCTCTTAAAAAAGTAAAACGTATTTCTAGCGATAGTAAAAGCGATTATTTTATGGGTTCCGATTTTACTTATGACGATTTAGGCGACCGTAAACTCGATGCCGATGTACATAAACTTTTAAAAGAAGAAACAATAAACGGCAAAGCCTGTTATGTTGTAGAAAGTAAATCTAAAGATGAAGATTATATGTACACTAAAACAAAAACATGGATACGTAAAGATAATTTTGTTGGTGTAAAAAAAGAATTTTACGACGAAGATGGAGAGTTATTAAAAGTTCTTACAATAAAAAAAGTTGAAAAAATTGAAGGTTTCTGGATAATTACTCATTCTGAAATGAAAAATGTACAGAAAAACCATAAAACAACAATAAAGTTAAGTAATATAAAAGTAAATACAGGTGTACCTGCTTCAAAATTTAGTGAAAGAATGATGATGCGAGGAATGTAATTCTAACTCCCGCAGATTTCGTGGATAAACGCAAATTATTTTCTGCGTAAATAAGCGAAATCTGCTGGAAAA
>CAZRWZ010000235.1:0-4009 GCA_964603745.1 uncultured Bacteroidaceae bacterium
TCTTTCATCTTGTGTCTTTCATCTTGTCTCTTCCATCTTTCTCATTCCTAAATTAACACAAAAACTTTGTCTAAGGTCTAATATCTTCAAATCTTTTTTTCAGAACTACTCTAAATATTTCTATTACCAATAAACCTTGTTACAAAAGTTGCAAAAGTAACTACCGAAATAGAACTTATAGGCATTAATATGGCAGCAAATACAGGCGATAAATTACCCGATAAGGCATAAGCAATTCCTAAAATATTGTACACAAACGAAATAGCAAAGCTAATTTTTACAATACTCATTGATGTATGTGTAAATTTTATAAACTTAGATAATTTTTTAAAACTTTTTGCTTCTAATATAGCATCGCCTGCAGGCGAAAAATGATAAACATCATCGGCAACTGTAAGAGCTACATCGCTTTGCATTAATGCACCTGCATCATTTAACCCGTCGCCTGTCATTAAAACAGTTTTTCCTTGTTTTTGTAGATTTTCAATAAAATCTTTCTTGTCTTGTGGTTTTTGATTAAAGATAATATTATTTTCGTTAAAATATTTAATTAAATGTGTTTTTTCAGAATCGTTATCGCCCGAAAGCAGGTATAATTCAAACTCTTGTTTTAAATCATTAATTATATTATCAAAACCATCTCTGTATTTGTTTGATATACTCCAAAACCCTTTATATTTATTGTTTATTTCTATATGAACAACGGTAGAATTATTTTCTTTTTTTATAATATTTTCTTCCCCTTTTACAAATTCTTCCGATCCAATTCTGATTTCAAAATTATTTACTTTTCCAAAAATACCTCTACCAGACATTTCTACAAAATGTTCTGGATTAAGGTATTTTGCATTTTTATAAAAATTATAAATAGAATTACTTAAGGGGTGGGTAGATTGTTTAACAAGAGATTTTATTGCACTTATTTCTTCATTGTTTAAAGCCCCTTCAAATTTTATATTTGTTTCGTCAGGTTTTGTAATTGTTCCTGTTTTATCAAACACAATTGTATCAATTTTTGTTAAGCGTTCTATTACTTCGCTGTTTTTTATATACAAGCCTGAATTACCAAACATACGCATTGTGTTGCCAACTGTAAACGGTATAGAAAGAGCTAAAGCACAAGGACATGCAACTATAAGAACAGCTGTAAAAACAAATAAACCTGTGCTTATTTCTCCTTTAAAAAACCAAAATACTAAACCTAATATAGCTAAAGAAATAACACTTAATGTGAAATATTCGCTTATTTTATCTACAAGAGATGTTAAAGATTTTTTTGTTTGTTTATCTTGAGTTTGATTCCATAGTTTTGTTAAATGGCTTTGTTTTACTTCTTTTTCTGTTTTCACTTTTATAACACCACCAGTTTGACGACCACCGGCATAAATAAAATCACCAATTTTTTTATTAACAGGATTTGCTTCTCCTGTAACAAAACTGTAATCAATCAAAGCATTTCCTTCAACTAAAATAGCATCAGTGGGTATTAATTCTTTGTTTCTTATAAGTATAGTATCGTCTTTTTTTATCTCGTTTAAAAGCACGCTACTTTCGATATCGCCGTCAATTTTTGTTACAGCAATAGGGAAATACGATTTGTAATCTCTGTCAAAAGACAATGCTTGATATGTTTTTCCTTGATAAAATTTTCCTAAAAGCAAAAAAAATATTAATCCGGTTAAGCTATCGGAATAACCTTGTCCACTACCAAAAAAAACATGATAAGTGGTTACAAAAAACAAGCTTAAAACGCCAATAGCAATAGGCATATCAATATTAATAACACGTTTTTTGATGTTTTTATATGCCGATATTAAATAATCGTTTCCACTAAAAAAAACTACGGGAATACTCATAAAATAGCTCAAGTAACTTAGAAACGAGCCAAGAGATTCGTCTAAAGGTTTACCATTAAAATATTCGGGTAAACTATATAACATAACATTTCCGAACACAAACCCTGCAATACCTAATTTGTATAAGAGTTTTTTGTCTGATTTGTTTTGTGTGTCGGTTTCAGATTCTAGGGATATTTCTGGTGTGTAATGTATTGATGCCATTAATTCTACAAGCTCTCGTAAACTTAATTCGTTTTTGTTAAATGTTATTGTAACATCTTTTTTAACAAAATTTACTGTTGAATTTAAAACAGCATTATTTAAAGTGTGCAGATGCTCTAACAACCAAATACAAGAAGCACAATGTATTACAGGGACATAAAACTTTACTTTAGCAATTTCACCTTCTTCAAATTCAAATAATTTTTCTTTTACTTCTTCTTTGTCTAAATAAGCATATTTATTTCCAAAATCTTCTTTGTCTATTTTTATACCCGGAGAATTATCTATTTCGTAATACTTAAATAATTTATTTTCGTTTAATATCTGATAAACTGTTTTGCAACCATTGCAACAAAACTTCATATTGTTCCATATAATTGGATTTTTACCGCAGTCGGCTCCACAATGTACACATTTGTTATTTTCAGACATTAGTTTTTGTGCAAATGTAATTGATTCTTATAAAATGGTCAATTTTTATAAAACAAATATTTTAAAAGTAAACCTGTGGGTTTAAGTAGGGTCTGCTGAAAAGCTTGTTATGTGTTTTTCAGCAGACCCTAAGTGTAATTAATAGAAGTTTCCTTGAAATTTTAACAAGTTATTTTAGTTTTTAACAAAAGGTTTTCTAATAATATTTTCTTTAAATTCTTCTTGAACAATATACAAACCTTTGTTTAAATAAGAAAGGTCTAGATTTATAAATTTACTATTTATATTATCTTTATGTATAAGTATTTCGCCATTAATATTAAAAATTTTGATATTTTTAATTGCTATATCATTTTCAATTATTAAATTATTATTAACAGGGTTAGGGTAAATTTTATTTGTTAACGCTGAAATATAATCAATATCATCATTGTTTGTTATTATAAATTTTGTAGTTATATAAATAGAATCGGTGGGATTATCAGCATCATAAAAAACAAAATAAACATAACTAATTCCTGTATTTCCATAAGATTTAAAATGAGCTGAAAAGTTAGTTATAGTATCGCTAATATTAAAAACATTGGTGTGTGGAGATGTGTAAACACTTGATGGATAGCAGTAGTCTGCCCAACAAAATGTAACTTTACTGCCCTGAACTACATCAATTTCTATTTTTTTTAAACCATAATTAGCATAATTAACAGAACTATTATTTATTAATTTAATATTATCAACAGAAATAGAACCTTCTAAGTCCGAACTTGAAAAAATTAAAGTATCTCCACTTGATATTAATGTATCGTTATATCTAATTTCTAGGTTTTGCGAATACGATAATGTAAATGATAAAAACAGTATTATTATTGTAAATATTTTCATGATATTATTTTTTAGGTTACACTTATAATTACGGTGTAATTACTTTTACAATTAACACAATAATTGATAAGTAATTACACCGCAATTTACAAATAGAATAAATTATTTAGAAATAACTATTTTATTTGTAAAACTATTTCCTTTTGTATCAATCACTTTTATAAAATATGTTCCATTTTTTAATGTAGAAACATCAATTGTTTGAGCAAGAGAATTCATTTTTTCCGAAATAAGTAATTGTGATAACATATTATAAATTTCAATTTCTGAATTCTTTGCATTACAAATTGTTATTACATCTTTTGTTGGATTTGGATATATTTTAACGCTATTAGATTCTATAGAATTAATACCCGAACTTAGTTCTGATATAGTAGATTGAAGAACATCATTTACAGAATTTGAATAAGGTTCTTGAGCAAATACAATAATCTCTAAATCGGTAAATTCTTCTGCATGAATTGATGATAAATCTGCTGATAAATTAAAGATTGATTCTTGATTTGTAGTTAAATTAATATTTTTTCCATTTGCATTTGGCAACATTTTCATAAAAACTTGTTTAAAAACGGTTTCTCCGTTATCACCAACATTTTGAGTTGTTTCTTTCTCAACAACTGCAACAAAAAGATTTA
>CAZRWZ010000236.1:0-3984 GCA_964603745.1 uncultured Bacteroidaceae bacterium
ATTTGTAAATGCAAACTTATAAGCACATATGTTTTAAAAAGTTTGCACTTACAACGGGATAATCTGTTTTAAACAGTTCAAAAACAACCTTTTATGCGTTTCTCAGCAGACACTACTTAACAGAGAGAAACCTTGTCTTGCAGATTTTAGAGTAAACTATAAATTTTCATCTAAGAAATCTAAAATCAATTTAAACAAATGGTGTCGGGTATTTCCGCCGTATATTCCATGATTTTTATTTGGGTAAACCATTAAATCAAATTGTCTATCATTTTCTATTAGTTTTTTAACCATTTCTGCGGTATTCTGAAAATGCACATTATCATCGGCTAAGCCGTGAACCAATAAATATTTACCTCTTAGTTTCTTTGTATGATTTATTGGAGAATTATCGTCATAACCTTTTGCATTATCTTTTGGTAAGCCCATATATCTTTCGGTGTATATAGAATCGTAATATCTCCAATTTGTAACAGGAGCAACGGCTATTGCACATTTAAAAATATAGTTTCCTTTAAACAAACAAAGCGACGACATATATCCGCCATAGCTCCAACCTTGAATGCTAATGCGGTCTTTGTCGGCATATTTCCAAGTTGCAACATACTTTGCTGCCTCAATTTGGTCTTTTGTTTCAAGTTTTCCGAGTTGCCCATAGGTTTGTTTTTTAAATTTTGCACCACGTCCGCCCGTACCTCTGTTATCAACACAAACAACTAAATATCCTTTTTGTGCTAAAAGCTGATGCCAAATTGCATTATAATCCCACGAGTCATTAACTTCTTGCGAACCGGGACCTCCATATAGATACATATAAACAGGATATTTTGTTCCTTTTTTAAAGTTTGCAGGTTTTATTTGCCAACCGTTAAGCTCTATGCCTTCGTCGGTTGTGAAAGTAAAAAATTCTTTTTTAGAAAAATTATAGTCTTTCATTAATTTCACTAATCTTTCGTTTGATTGTAAAACTCTAATTTCTTTACCATCAGTATTGTTTAAGCTAACATAATAAGGTGTGTTAGCATCAGTAAAGAAGTCGATAAAATATTTAAATCCATTGCTAAAATCTATATCGTGAGTTCCTTTTCTTTTAGTTATAAGAGTTTTTTCGCTACCATCTTTTTTGATAGAATATAAATGACGTTCTAAAGGCGAAATTTCTGTTGAAGTAAAAAAGAGTTTGTCGTTTTTTTCGTCGTAGCCAAAAAATTTGCTTACCTCCCATTTGCCATCGGTAATTTGATTTACCAGTTTACCTTGCATGTTATATAAATATAGATGATTCCACCCAAATTTTTCAGATGTAACAATAAAATGTTCCCCATCTTCTAAAAAAGTTAAATTATCGGTTATTTCTATGTAATAATTATCTTTATCATCAAAAACTACACTAGAGCTACCCGTTTCGGCATCGGCAAGCATAAGTTCTAAATGATTTTGTAAACGGTTTAATCGGTAAAAGCTTAATGTGTTAGGGTTTTTTGTCCATTTAATTCTAGGGATATACTGATCTTGTTCGTGTCCTAAATCAACATCAACCTCTTGTTTTGTACTTAGATTATATATTTTTACTTCTACTAAAGAATTTTTTTCTCCTGCTTTAGGATATTTAAATTTGTATTGTGTAGGGTAAAGATTATCGTAGAACTCTAATTCATACTCTTTTACCTCGCTTTCGTCGAAACGTATATATGCAATTTTACTACCATCGGGAGCCCATTCAAATGCACGTGAAAAACTAAATTCTTCTTCGTAAACCCAATCTGGTGCACCGTTTATTATTTCATTTATTTTACCATCTTTTGTGATTTGTGTTTGCTCGTTTGTAGCTAAATCGACATAATAAATATTGTTTTTGTAAACAAAAGCTACTTTATCACCTTTTGGTGAGAATGTTGCCAATTGCACCGGTTCATCAAAAAAACGAGAAATTTTATTTGTTTTTAAATCAACAATATAATACTCGGCAGTAAAAGAATGACGATAAATAGGAACTTTATTTGTTGTTAAAAGCATTTTGTTTTCATCAACAGAAAATTCATAATCGTCGAATTTTTTAGGAGCTTTTTCATCATTAATATTATTTAAATTAAAAATTGTATCTATTGCTTCTCCTGTTTCGTAGCTATATTTTACAATACTGTTGCCATTTTGAGTTGTATAAGATTCTCCATCGCTCATAGAGCGTATCCCATAAACCGATTGAGGATAAAATCTGTAATTAGACCACACGTCTTCTAAGGTCATTACCGGTGTTTCTTGTTTTTGTGAAAATGTTATTGATGCAAATAGTGCAAATACAATAAATAAAATGTGCTTTTTCATCTGAATAAATTTAAATAAGATATAAAAGTAGATATTTGTTTATTAATTAACAAAATTATGTTTTAAGAAATAATTTTGTTGCTAAATGGATTGAGGATATCAAAAACAAAACATTACCTTTGCAAAAAATAATCAAATTACAATATGAGTAATATAGTTGCAATAGTAGGTCGTCCAAATGTAGGGAAATCAACACTTTTTAATCGTTTAGTAGGTAAAAGAGCTGCCATAACCGACGAAACAAGTGGGGTTACAAGAGACCGTCATTACGGTAAATCTTTTTGGAATGGTTTCGATTTTTCTATTATCGACACTGGTGGTTATGTTACAAATTCCGACGATGTTTTTGAAGAAGAAATAAACAAACAAGTAATGCTTGCAATGGAAGAAGCCGATGTTGTACTTTTTCTTGTAGATGTTTCTAGTGGTATTACTGTTTTAGACGAATCTATTGCAGGAATGCTTCGTCGCAGTAAGAAAAAAGTAATAATTGCTGTAAACAAGGTAGATAATACTTCTGAAGAATATAATGTGCCAGAATTTTATGGATTAGGATTTGGCGATTTATTTTCAGTTTCTTCAATAAATGGTTCTGGTACAGGCGATTTACTTGATGAAATTGTTAAGTATTTTCCCGAAAAACAAGACGATGATGAACTTGAGATACCAAAATATGCAATTGTTGGTCGCCCAAATGCAGGCAAATCATCTTTAGTAAATGCTTTGCTCGGGGAAGAAAGAAATATTGTTACTGATGTAGCAGGAACAACTCGTGATTCTATTCATACAAGATATAACAAATTCGGACACGATTTTCTTTTAATAGATACAGCAGGTGTTCGCAAAAAGGGAAGAGTTCACGAAGATTTAGAATTTTATTCGGTTATGCGTGCAATTCGTTCGATAGAAGATTCTGATGTTTGTTTATTAATGGTTGATGCCACTCGTGGAGTTGAAGCACAAGATGTGAATATTTTTCACTTAATAAATAGAAATAATAAAGGTGTTGTTGTAATAATAAACAAATGGGATTTAATTGAAAAAGATACTAATTCGGTTAAAAAATACGAAGAGTTAATTCGCGAAAAATTTGCTCCTTTTGTTGATGTGCCAATTGTTTTTACATCGGCTATCACAAAACAAAGAGTGCATAAAGTGTTAGATTTGGCTATTGAGGTTTATAATAACAGAACAAGAAAAATACCTACATCTAAACTAAATGAATATATATTACCTTTAATACAAGAATTTCCACCACCAGCAATAAAAGGTAAATACGTAAAAATTAAATACGTAACACAATTACCAACACATTTTCCTGCTTTTGCATTTTATTGTAATTTACCGCAGTATGTGAAAGAACCATACAAACGTTTTTTAGAAAACAAATTACGTGCTGCATATGAATTTACAGGAGTGCCAGTGTCTATTTTTCTTAGAAAAAAATAAGATTGCTCCAAATATATACTCAATCCATTTAGCTTTTCGGGAATTTATACGGATTTATTTTTTCTTTTTTAGAGTTTAAAATTTTAAGCATAGCTAGGTTACGCTTATAAATTTAAACAAATAAAAAAGGAAAAGTAGAAAACCCTAAAAGCTATGTGGGGTCTGCTGAAAAGCTCTGAGGTGTATTAGATTTTTATATTCTGAAATGCA
>CAZRWZ010000237.1:0-3941 GCA_964603745.1 uncultured Bacteroidaceae bacterium
ATTTTAACATTTGTAAATGCAAACTTATAAGTACATATGTTTTAAAAAGTTTGCATTTACAATAACATATTTTGGATTAAGTGACTTTGTAATAACTTGTTATGCGTTTCTCAGTAGACCCTAATTATTAGAAGCCCCCTTTAATCAAAAAAGAATTCTTTGTTAAAATTAACCAAATAAACAGTTTTTTCTGCTCGTGTAAATGCTGTATACAGCCATCTTAAAAATTCTACATTAAGCATTTTATCGGTTATATATCCATGGTCAATAAATACATTTTTCCATTGTCCGCCTTGTGCCTTATGGCATGTAACCGCATAAGCAAATTTTATTTGCAAAGCATTTAAATACTTATCTTCTTTAACAGCCTTATACATCTTAGGTTTTGGAGTGATATGAGCATAATCTTCAGCAATTTTGTAAAATAATTCTTTACCTGCATCAATACCCATTGATGCTGTTTCAAGATTTAGAGTATTTAAAAAAGCTTTAACATCTACCTCTAAATCGTTGTAATCGGCAAACCGTATAGTTAAATCCACATATCTTTGATTGTAAAGTTCTTCGTATTTACCAATTCTTACTATTTCTGCAATATCACCATTTGCAATAAAATCGGTATGTTCATTTTCGGGCATCCAAAAATAATTATTTTTAACAATCATTATAACATCGCCAACCGAAATTTCATCTTCTTTCCAAAGAATTCTATTTCTAATGCCTTGATTAAAAATATTTGCTCGTTTATTAGAACGAGTAACAATAATTGTGTTTTCAATTCCATCTTTATCGTAAGATTCGCCAATTACATCAATTAGTTCTTCTCCGTTAATTTTTTTTACATCATTAAAATTATCTAACTTAATTTTAGGGAAACTGTTTTTATTATTATTTATTAAATTTCTTATTTCGGTTGCATTAAATAAAATACCCGAATTTTGAGCTTGGCGAATAACCTCTGTTAGCTCAATATCATTAATACTATAACCATATGTTTCCAATTCTTTAATATCTAAAGCAGGACTTAAATCTGAATTAACAGGAGGCAACTGAGCCGTATCACCAACAATAATTAATTTACAATTCTCGCCATCAAAAACATATTTAATTAAATCATCGAGCAAACGTCCCGAACCAAAAGCAGAACCATCTCCTCTATTAGAAATCATTGATGCCTCATCAACAATAAAAAAAGTATTTTTATGTAAATTTTTATCTAAAGAAAACTTACCTAAACCATCTTTAGAAGAGGTTTGTCTATATATTTTTTTATGAATTGTAAAAGCCATTTTTCCGGAATATGCCGATAAAACTTTTGCTGCACGCCCAGTGGGTGTAATTAGGTGTAATTTTTGCTTAAATGACGACATTGCATTAATAAATGCACTAATTAAAGTAGTTTTTCCTGTTCCGGCATAACCTTTTAATAAAAGAATTTTTTTTATCGATGTTGGAACACAAAACTCCGAAAGCATATTTATTAATTGCTCTTGACCCTTTGTAGGCTCATGTACAAGTTCTTTTATTATTTGTTTTTTGATGTGATCTGTTAGCATATTTTGTAAAAATAAAGCTAAATTTTCAATTTTTATATCAGTATAAATAATATTTATGAAAATGTATTTTAATATTTATGAATTTATTATAAATTTGCAGTTGAACTAAAAAAATTATAAAATGGATTTTTTAATTAGTCTTTTTAAAAGTGGAGCTTGGGGAATTTTAATTATTGCAGGCTTATTTGCTACATATTTTGTAACATTAAAATTGATAATATTTATTGGTCAATTGCTTGATGCAAAATCTATGTATATGTCTATTGTTGATATAGCGGAAAAATCTACCGCTATTGTAATTAATGCATTTAAAGAATATAAACTTATAATGATTGTTGTTTTAGCAGTGTTTATGTTTGGTTTTGCATATATTGATTACGAGTCGGTGTCAATTCCTATTCGTTTCGAAAAGGAAAAAACTATGAGATATACCAAAATCATAAAAAGGCTAAAAGATATTAGAACTGCACAAAATGCATATAAAGATGCACATGGAATATTTGCAAATAATTTTGACGATTTAATAAACTTTGTTAACAACGACTCTTTGCCTATTGCAAGAAACTTGGGTAGTTACGACGAAGATTATTACACAGAACAACAAGCTTTAGATTCTGGAATTATTATAACACATTTACCAGATACGCTTACTGCCGAAAGAGCTGTTAAATTAGGCTTAGTTGTTAGAGATACAGTTAAAATACCTGTAAAAGAAAGTATATTTACTGCTGATTTTATAGCAGATTCTTTAAGATATGTACCATATTCAGGTATAGAATTTAAAATTGGAGCAGGCACAGTAATGACAGGCTCTGACGTAAAAGTTAAAGTTTTTGAAGTTTACGACCCCGACCCTTTCGATATTTGGGATACGCTTAAAGTTGGTTCGTTAACAGAAGCAAACAATAGCACAGGAAACTGGGAATAAAATATTTTTAAAATAATTTAAAAGCTGAAAACAATAGTTTTCGGCTTTTTTTGTACTTTAGAGAAAATTTTTAAAATGTATAGCACAGATTTAAAAGACGAAACATTTAATATTAGTAATGCTAAACAATACAGCCTATTGTTACAGTTTTTACCTTTAAATTTTTCTTATGCTATCTTCGATAATCAAAGAAATAAATTTGTAGTAATAAGAAATACGTCTTTTATAAACAACAAATCGGGTTATATTGATAAATTAAAAGAAATATTTAGTAAAGACGATTTATTAAAGCACAACTACCTAAACACAAAAGCAATACTTGGTTCTGCAAATTCTATTTTTGTACCAAAAGCACTTTTTGATAAAGAAAAAACTTCTGAGCTTTTAAATTTTAACACATTTATAAACAAAACAGAAACAATTTTATTCGATGAGTTAAAAAACGATATATTTAATATCTATTCTTTTAACAATGATGTTTTATCAGAAATTAAATTAAAATTTAATAACATAAAACTGTATAATCAAGGCACAGTACTGTTTTCTAAAGTGATACAAAAAAAACAAACTTCTAAAAAACGTATAATTATTGATGTTAATTCAGACTTTTTTGAACTTATTTATATAGAAAACAATCAATTAATTTTCAGAAATATTTTTTCGTTTACTAACGAAACCGATTTTGTATTTTACTTAATTTCTGTTTTCGATAAATTTAAAATAGATAATGAAAATGATGAATTAAGTATTTCAGGAACACTAATATCAAACTCTAAAGAAATAGAACTTTTAAGAAAATATATTAAAAAAATACGTTTTAAACGTACAAAGCAAAACTACTCTTATGTTTTTAACGATATTGATATAAACATTTATACTAACCTGTTAAACTTGCAAACTTGCGAATAATAAGCGGAAAACATAAAGGCAGACGATTGCCTATTGCAAAAAACCTAAACGCTCGTCCCACAACCGATAGAGCCAAAGAAAGTTTGTTTAATATACTAAATAACATTATTGATTTTGAAGATGTTATAGTTTTAGATTTATTTGCCGGAACAGGCGGAATAAGTTATGAATTTGCATCGCGTGGAAGCAAAAATATTAGTTTAGTAGAAAATAATTACAATCATATAAAATACATAAACAAAATATCAAACGATATGGGTTTTGGGTTAAATATTATAAAAGCCGATGTATTTAAATACCTAAAAAATTCCGTACAAAAATTTGATGTAATTTTTGCCGATCCTCCTTTTGATATGAAAAATATCGAAGATATACCTAAGCTGATTTGGGAAAAGAATTTATTAAACGAAGATGGTATTCTAATATTGGAACACTCAGATTTATTTGAATTTAAAACAGATTTAAAACCAAATAATACAAGGCATTACGGCAAAGTTTGTTTTAGCTTTTTTGAAAAATAGGGAGATAGTTTAAAAACATAAAACTAT
>CAZRWZ010000238.1:0-3920 GCA_964603745.1 uncultured Bacteroidaceae bacterium
TGTTGCTCAAAATTTAAATCCTCAAATACCTTTGTATTCTGCGGTTTAAATTCCTTATACGCTCCCGAAATAAATCGGGACAGGCTTTGAACTCGAACTTTATAGTTCAATCTCATAACTTTATAGACAGACCCTAATTATAAACTAAAAACAGATATTATTATTATTATTGTGTAATATATTTGTTGAAAAATTAATTTCTAGAATTCACCTTTAATAAAATCTCACGAGGAATATTATAAGGATTGTTACGTTTATATTCGCTTCTAAAATGTCGTTGAATAACAGGGTGCGTTTTCCATTTTTCGTTTTTATTTTCTAAAAAATCTTTTAAAATAAAATCTACTTCGCTATAATTTTTTGCATCAAGTTGTTCTAAATCGCTAGAGGTAATACCTAATCCATCGGTTGGTATAGCATCAATACAAAGCGATAGAGCTATTTTTTCTTGTTCTGTTTTTAATTCGTTTTCAATAATATATTTAGACATTTCATAAACTTCTGTTTTCCAAAGATTTTGTATCATACCGTAATCACCAACATCACCATGCAGTGTCCAATATCCTTCTAAAAGTTCTGTATAATTATCGGTAGAAAGAACAAGACCTTTGTGTTGTTGGGCAAGGTTATATAAATAAACCATTCTTAAACGAGCTTTTATATTACCATATCGTATTTTATTTTCGATAGTTGATTTATTTATATCACCTTCTTCAATTGTATTTAATGTAGTTATATAAAGCTCTGTTAAATTAACATCTTTAAAATTGTGGCAAAAAGCTTCGCCAATTAAACGCCCTCTGTTTATTTCTTCTTTGGTATTTGTTTCTATAGTTATACTACGTCCGATAAGTTTTATCTTAGTTTTGTCGCAAACAGATTTTGCAATAACAGATGTTAGAGCAGAATCAATACCACCGCTTTCGCCTATAATTAATGACTTAATTTTATATTTATTGATGTAATTTTCTAATTCAAACCTGATATTTTGTAAAATTTTTTCGTAGTTCATCATCTATTTTTTTGTGCAAAATTATGAAATAATATCAAATCTTACTTAAAAATTATTGTTTTCTACTATTTATAAAGAATACAAATAAAATGCGGTAATTTTTCGTGTATTTGTATTTATCAGATTATCAGGCTATTTATAATAGATGTAAAAATTTGAGTTAACTAATAATATCAATGAAAATTGATGATGATAAAAATCATGTAAAAATATGCAATAATATGTTTAATAACTATTTGTTATTTCAAAAAAAATTATATTTTTACCTCACAAAATTAAATTATTTATTTTAAAAATAAAATTGATATGGACATTAAACAAAAAGTAGATGATTTTATGGCGAAAGTAATCGCTAAAAATCCAGGTGAAGTAGAGTTTCACCAAGCTGTAAAAGAAGTTGCAGAAACAGTTATCCCTTTTATTGCTGAAAATCCTCAGTACGAAGAAGCAAAAATTCTAGAAAGAATTGCAGAACCAGAAAGAGTTCTAATGTTTAGAGTACCTTGGGTAGACGATAAAGGTGAAGTTATCATTAACAGAGGTTTCAGAATTGAGATGAACTCTGCTATAGGACCTTATAAAGGTGGTTTACGTTTTCACCCAACTGTATATTTAGGAATTCTTAAATTCTTAGCTTTCGAGCAAGTATTTAAAAACAGTTTAACTACACTTCCTATGGGTGGTGGTAAAGGTGGATCTGACTTTGATCCTAAAGGAAAATCTGATTTAGAAGTTATGAGATTTACTCAAAGCTTTATGTCAGAATTATTCCGTCATATTGGACCTAACACTGATGTACCTGCTGGTGATATCGGAGTTGGTGGACGTGAGATTGGATTTATGTTCGGACAATACAAAAAATTAAAGAATGAATTTACAGGAATCCTTACCGGAAAAGGTATTGAGTGGGGTGGAAGTTTAATTCGTCCTGAAGCAACTGGTTATGGTACTGTATATTTCGCAAGAGAAATGTTAGCTACTAAAGGTGATACTTTTGCTGGTAAAACTGTTGTTATTTCTGGTTCTGGTAACGTAGCTCAATATGCTACTCAAAAAGCTACTGAATTAGGCGGTAAAGTTGTTACTTTATCTGATTCTTCGGGATATATTTATGATCCTGCTGGAGTTACTGCTGAGAAATTAGCTTTTGTTCTTGAGCTTAAGAATGTTAAGAGAGGTAGAATTAAAGAATATGCTGACAAATTTGGTTGTGAATTTGTAGCAGGTAAAACACCTTGGGGAGTTAAATGTGATGTTGCTCTTCCTTGTGCTACTCAAAACGAATTGAACGAAGCTGATGCTAAAGAATTAGTTGCTAATGGTGTTATGGCTGTTGCTGAAGGTGCTAACATGCCTACTACTTTAGAAGGAACTAACGTATTCTTAGAGAATAAAGTTTTATTCGGTCCTGGTAAAGCTGCTAACGCTGGTGGTGTTGCTGTTTCAGGTCTTGAAATGACACAAAACTCTCAACGTTTAGCATGGACTAGAGAAGAAGTTGATGCTAAATTAGATTCAATAATGGTTAGTATTCACGAAAATTGTGTTAAATATGGTAAAGAAGGTGACTTCGTTAATTACGTTAAAGGTGCAAATGTTGCAGGTTTCGTAAAAGTTGCTGATGCTATGTTAGCTCAAGGTGTTGTTTAATAAATAACATTTAAATATATTTAAAGCCCATCTTTTTTAGATGGGCTTTTTTTTATGCATTTAGAATAATTATGTATTAGTTTAAAAGAACAAAAAAATTATTAGAATATATTAAAAGACAGTATATTTGCGTAATTAAGTACTTGAAATTAAAAAGATGTCTAAATTAGTAACAATATCAGAAGCTGCACATATTGCTCTACACGGAATGATACTTGTGGTGCAAGCAAAGGGAGTAATAAATGTAAACAAGATTGCAGAAAGAACCGATGCTTCTAAACACCATGTTGCAAAAATATTTCAAAGATTAGTTAAAACAGGTTTGTTAACTTCGCAACGAGGACCTAGTGGTGGATTTATTTTAAACAAAAAACCAGAAGATGTATCGTTTTTAGATTTATACGAAATTATTGAAGGTGAAATTTCTTTAAATGAATGTCCTTTAGATAAACCAGTTTGCCCTTTTGATAAATGTATTATGAATGGGATAACAAAAAAATTAACCATAGAATTTAAAAATTATATGGCAAGTCAAACACTTGATATGTATCTTTAAAAACATTATGAAAGTAGGTTTATTTTTTGGATCTTTTAATCCTATACATATTGGGCATTTAGCAATAGCAAACTATTTTGTTGAATTTACCGATTTGCAAAAACTTTGGTTTGTTGTAAGTCCGCAAAATCCATTTAAAGAAAAAAAATCTCTTTTAGCAGAGCATCATCGTTTAGCATTGGTTAATGAAGCTATTGCATATGACAACAGATTTAAATCCTCTGATATTGAGTTTGATATGCCTAAACCATCTTACACCATTGACACACTTACTTATTTAAAAGAAAAATATAAAGAACACAAATTTGTTTTAATAATGGGAGCAGATAATATAACAAGTTTTCATAAATGGAAAAATGCTGAACAAATTTTAAAAGAACATGAAATATATGTTTATCCTCGTCCAAATATTGACATATCTTCGATACAAAAAAGTGATAAAATAAAAATTACTAAAGCTCCAATTATTGAAATTTCATCTAGCTTTATTCGCAAAGCAATTAAAAATAAAAATGATATAAGATATTTTTTACACCCTAATGTTTATAAATATCTTGATGAAATGAATTTTTATAAAAAGTAGAAGTTTTCTGTAAGTAGTGTCTGTCCATAAAGTCAAGAAATCTGACTTTATAGACAAGCTCTATTTAGGGTCTGCTGAGAAACGCATAACAAGTTATTACAAAGCCACTTAATCCAAAA
>CAZRWZ010000239.1:0-3879 GCA_964603745.1 uncultured Bacteroidaceae bacterium
TAATACATAAATTTAGTATAAAATCTATTCAAATAATTTACTAAACTCATTTGCTTTAATTGGTTTTTCTTCAAGCTTTGTAGCTTCTTTTACCACATTTAAGACTTTTTCTTCAAGTTTAGTTTCAAAGAATTTTCGTTTTTCGTCTTGTTTAGCCATAATTTCTTTAGCATAAGTTTCTAGCTGCTCATCTGGAATTGTTACTCCACCATAATATTGCTGAAACTGTGCAAGTGTAAAGCTTTTAGCAGCATCAAGAATATCTTCTTCTTTCACTTCTATTTTGTTATCTAAAGCTATTTGCTCTTTTATTAATTGCCAACGCAAATCTTCTTCAAAATTCGGAAAATCTTTTTCGATTTGCTCATCACTAAGTTTTTCTTTATCATTAGCTACTCGCAACCATCTTTTAAGAAATTCAGCAGGAATATCAAATTTAGTTTTTTCAATTAATTTTTTCTTAACATCAATACCAAATTTATATTCGCTTTGTGTTACATATGCCGATTTTATATCTTCAATAATCTTTTCTTTAAATTCTTCGGCATTTTTAACACTGCCTTCGCCAAAAACATTATCGTAAAAACCTTGATTTTCTTCTCCATCAACCCAACGGTTAATTGCTGTAATTGTAAATTTAAAATCGGATTCATTATCTGCTACAATTTTTTGATCTACTTTAAGCATTCCTCCAAATTCGTATGTATTGTTATCGAAAGCTTTTTTAGGATTAAAAATAATTTTATCTCCAACTTTTTTATCCACAAACAATTTCATTTGCTTGTCATCTTTAATCATACTAATTAAAATAGAAGCATCAAAAGCCGACAATCCATCTTTCTTAATTTTTTTACCATCAAGTTCAACCACACTGCCTTTTACCAAATCAATATCAGTAGTTACATCAACGTCTTCGTAATGCCCAAATCTACGTTTATACGCATCAATTTGATTTTTAATATCTTCTTTTCCAACATTAACAGTATAGAAATTAAATTTATCTCGTTTAGACATTTTTACTTCAATATTTGGAGCAAAAGCGATATCATAGATAAATTCATATTCATCTTGTTCTCCCCACGAAATAGGTTTTTGCTCTTTCTCGTTAGGTAGAGGCTCGCCTAAAATCTTGTTTTCGGTATTAGTAAAAAATTTCGATAAAGATTCTGATACTAATTTGTTAATTTCTTCAACTAAAACAGAAGTTCCGTATTGTTTTTTTATTAAACCCATTGGAACATTACCTTTTCTAAACCCAGGTATAACAGCTTTTCTTCTATAATCTTTTAAAACAGTATTTACTTTATCGCTGTAATCAGCTTTTTCTATACTTATAACAAGTGTAGAATTTAAAGCATCGATTTCATTTTTTGTTACTTTCATTACTTCTAGTAATTTAATTTTCCAACAATGGAATGTTACAGATTAAAAATAACCGCTTAATAATTAAGCGGTTATCACATTTTGTACGGGTGAAGGGACTCGAACCCCCACGCCTCGCGGCACTAGATCCTAAGTCTAGCGTGTCTGCCAATTTCACCACACCCGCAAAAGTTTTGCAAAGGTAAAAATAATTTTCAAATTCAAAATCTTTTGGTATTTTTTTTTATTTTATTTTGTATATTAAAATAGTATAAGTATTTTAGCAAAAAAATAAACTAAAAATTGGCAATGATGAGACTAACTAGTTATGTTATTTTAACATTTTTATTAATCGGAAATTTGTTTTCGCAAGACGTTACAAACAAGACTAAAGCAGATAGCAATAAAGTTGAATGGAGTGCTATCCTAGCAAAAGAAGGTGATTTACTAGGAGACACCGCAATTAAAGAAGAGTGCAAAGCACAATGGGCTTGGAAAGTTGTAAAGTATAGCTCTCAGTTTAGTAAGGCAGACAAAGCTGCAATGCAAATATTAGGGCAACCTAATGTTATGCCTCGTGGTGGCGAAGCTCCTACAGCATGGGCTGTTAAATTTAAAGATGGAAAAGAGGCAGATAAAAATGCCTTTATTAGAGTAGAATACGAAAACCCATCAATAATACAACAAGTAGTGATTGCAGAAAGTTTTAACCCTGGTGCAATTACAAAAATTACACTTTACGGACCAGAAAAGCAAGAACTTGTTGTTTACGAAGGTACAGCACAAAGTGTAAATGTAGAATCTAGAATGGTAAATATTTTTCTTGATAAACCAACAGATTTTCCTGTAGAACAATTAGAAATAAGACTAAACCCTATAGCAGTTGCTGGTTTAAACCAGATTGATGCAGTAGGTGTAGCCGAATGTATGGATACTGTTAAGGCAAAAATAAATTTAATTCCAAACTTAGTTTATGGTGACGACCCTGAAAATTTAGGTGAAAACATTAATTCAATTTATGATGAAGATGCACCAATGATTTCACCTGATGGAAAAACTATTTATTTTGTTAGAAAATTTCACCCCGAAAATATTGGTGGCGTTGAAGATGAAGATGATATTTGGTATTCTGTTGTTGACCAAAATAACAAATGGAGACCTGCAAGGAATATAGGAATGCCGTTAAATAATAAATTTAATAATTTTATTCAAGCAATTACTCCTGACGGAAACCAATTGTTATTAGGAAATGCTTATTTAAAAAACAACACAATGTCAGAAGGTGTTTCTATGACACACAGAACTCGACAAGGTTGGGATTTTCCAAAAAAACAATTAATTGATGGTTTTATTAATTATAATAAATATGCCAACTATTATTTAACTAATGATGGCAAAGCTATTATAATGGCAATTGAAATGAAAGATACTTACGGAGGATTAGATTTATATGTAAGTTTTAGAATTAGTGAAAACCGATGGTCTAAACCAAAAAATTTAGGACTTAAAATTAACACTCCAACAAACGACTACAGTCCGTTTTTAGCTGCTGATGGTGTAACTCTTTATTATTCGACATCGGGTTTACCAGGATATGGCGAAGCTGATATATATAGAGTTACTCGTTTAGATGACACATGGGAAAATTGGTCTGAGCCACAAAACTTAGGAGAACCTATAAACAGTGCGGGTACTGATAGTAAATATAATATCCCTGCATCTGGAGAATATGCTTATTATTCATCAACAAACAATACTATTGGTAAAAAAGATATTTTTAGAATCTTATTACCAAAAACAGTTAAACCAAATCCTGTTGTTTTAATTACCGGATATGTTAGAAACGACAAAACAAACGCACCTGTTGATGCAAGAATTATTGTAGAAGAATTACCTGGAGGAGAAGAAGTTGCTATTGCTAGAACCGACCCTAAAACAGGTAAATTTAAAATAATACTTCCCGCAGGTAAAAAATATGGTTTCCGTGCCGTAGGTTTAGGATACTTTGATGTTAATAAAAATATAGATTTAACAGATATTGACGAATACACCGAAATGGAAATTGAAGCAATGCGTATGTCTCCTATTGAAGTTGGGCAAGTTGTTCGTTTAAATAATATTTTCTTTGAAACAGGAAAAGCTACCCTAAAACCAGAGTCTTTCCCTGAATTAGACAGAACTGTAGAATTCTTAAAAAATAATCCTACAATGGAAATTGAAATTGCAGGACATACTGATAATGTTGGTTCGGAAACATTTAACCAGAAACTTTCTGAAAACAGAGCAAAATCTGTTGAAGCTTACATTGTTGAGCATGGTATTAATGAATCAAGATTAAAAGCTGTTGGATATGGAGAAAGTCGTCCTATTGCTTTTAACTCTGACGATGAAGGTAGACAAAAAAATAGACGTGTTGAATTTGAAGTATTGAAGAAATAACTTTTTTTTCAACTAAAAAAATGCAACTATTTAGGGTCTGCTGAAAAGCTCTGAGGTGTATTAGATTTTTATATTCTG
>CAZRWZ010000240.1:0-3862 GCA_964603745.1 uncultured Bacteroidaceae bacterium
TTCTAAATAGGGTCTACTGAGAAACGCATAACAAGTTGTTACAAAGCTACTTAATTCAAAATGTGCTATTGTAAATGCAAACTTTTTAAAACATATGTACTTATAAGTTTGCATTTACAAATGTTAAAATCATAGTTTTATGCTTGCTCTGAGGCACATCATATTTTTATTTTCTAATATTATTTGTAAATTTTATACTGATTAATAACAAAAAATGTATATTTGTGGTAAATTACATCTTAAAATAAAATATTTTAGATATTTTTGAAAAATAATAAATAAGCACCTTTTGCTTGGCAAAAATAAAAGGGTAAAATATATTAAATTTATGAGTAATAATTTTATTGATTTTGTTTTTAAGTTTTTCACCGATTTGCGTGATAACAGTATTAGTTTGGTATATGATGGCGAGATAAATCATAATGTTATCCGTGCTTTTACTGAGCTAACAAATAATGAGTTAGAGCTTAAAGATGAATCTAACCCAATAAAGAAAAAGGTTTTTAATGTTATGGTAGAATCTTTGCAAAACATTAGTAAACATGCCGAACGTATTGATTATGATAAGCAAAAATATGGACGTGGGATTATATTAATTAGTGAAAATAATAATTATTATAATGTAACAACCGGAAATATAATAAAAAAGGAAAATAAGAAAAACATCTCAGAAAATATTGATGTAGTAAACTCAAAAAACAAAGAAGAACTTAGAGAATTATTTAAAACAAGGCTTTCAACCGGACGATTATCAGAAAAAGGCGGTGCAGGATTAGGATTTATCGATATTGCTAAAAAAAGTGGTAATAGTTTAGAATATCATTTTGAAAAAATAGATGATGAATACTATTTCTTTATTTTAAATTCTCAAATTTCAAAAATATCAAATCATGGAAAAAATTAATATAAAAGAAACCGATACAACTCCAGTTGTAATTCTTGATAAAGAAAATGGAGTTTTCAGATTTGAGGGTAAGACTTTGCCGGAGAATGTGGCCTTTTTTTATCAACCAATTATTGATTGGTTTAACGAATATATTAAAGATCCGAATCCGGAAACTATATTAGTTTTAAAATTAGAGTATATAAATACCGCATCTTCTAAAGCTTTATTTTCTCTATTTATTAAATTAGAAGAAATTATAGCAAAAGGTTTAGATGTTAAAATAAAATGGTATTACGCTGATGATGATGAAGATATGAAAGATGTTGGAGAGGAATACGAAGATGTTATTAAGTTACCTTTTGAGCATATAGAGTTTGAAGCCGAAGATTAGTGCTGCAAATGAGTAAGATAAAAATTAAGTACCTTATAATAATTTGGATAATTATTATTTTTATTCTAAGTTCTATTCCGGGAAATAATATCCCTAAAATAACGCAATTTAAAATTCCTCATTTAGATAAAATTGTACATTTTATAATGTATTCTACCTTGCAATTTTTAGTTTTAGTAGAATATTATAAAAATTATACACAAAAATATTCATTAGTAAATGTTGTGTTTATAAGCGTAACACTTTCAGTGTTTTACGGTGTGATTATGGAGATATTACAATCTTTATTCTTTATTAATAGAACGGGTAGTTTTTACGATATATTAGCAAATTCTACAGGAGCAATTATTGGAAGTTTGATTGCAATATTGCTATCTAAGAATAAAAAATTTATTAAAATAATCGGAATAAATAATTAATTATGAAAAAAATAGCCATAATATTCGATTTTGATGAAACTCTTGTAGAAGAAAGCACTTCTGCATTTCTTAAAAGTTTAGATGTTGATGTAAATAAATTTTGGGGAGAAACTGTTCAAGAATTATTAGCACAAGATTGGGATCCTGTACCTGCTTATATGTATAAAATGTTAGAATATTCTTTTAACGATAATAATCATACTATAACAAAACAAAGTTTTGAAAAATTTGCAAAAAAAATAAAATATAAATCTGGTGTTAAAGAGTTGTTTGCCAATCTTAAAAATGAAATTAAAAATTTAGATACTTCTGCAAATATTGAGTTTTATATTATTAGTAGTGGAATAGGAGAGCTTATAAGAAATACTGTAATTGCTAAAGAATTTACAGATATTTGGGCATCAGATTTTAGCTACGATAAAAAAGGAGAGATTGTTTTTCCTAAGAAAATACTAAGCTTTACCGATAAAACACGATATATTTTTCAAATATCGAAAGGAATGATTGGCGAAAAATATAGAAATAGCCCATATATTGTAAATGAAAAGATTGATGAAAACGACTATGCAATTCCAATAAAAAATATGATTTATATTGGTGATGGTTTAACTGATATACCATGTTTTTCGTTAATAAAAGGATATGGAGGAACTCCTATAGCAGTTTACGACGCACAAAATATGAAGGCATATGGAAAAGCTTGGACTTTTGTAAAAGATGAACGAGTTTCAAATCTGCATTCAGCAAATTTTACTAAAGGTTCTGATTTGTATAATACTATTTTAATGGCTGTTAATGAAATGCTTAGTAGGAACTCCCATTAATAAAGTAATAATCCCTAATTATTGTGTAGTTCTTTATTATATTATTTCTTTTAATTGATAATTCTAATGTATCTAATTCTGAAATATTATATTTACAGAAATTAAAATTATTATCAATATTCGTATTGTTTATTTTTATAATTTCATCTCCTACTTTAAGTCCTAATTTATCAGCTTGTGAGTTTTTAATAATAACTTGTATAAACATTTTATTATCTTTCATTTCGGGTGAATAACCAAAATGACCTGTTCTGAAAATTAAGGAATCGTTAGGTTCTAAAGTTAATGTATTTCGTGGAAAGTTAAATGTTGTTTTAAAGTTCTTTAAAAATTTTAGACCTATAATATCAGCAGTCCTATTAGAAACACTACCTTCAACATTATTAAATACATTATTATTTATCTTCACTTCGTGAAATAATATAACATAATTATCTCTGTTTTTTGCTTTACCGTTTAAGCCGTAACCACTATCTCCAATTATTTTTTTATTTGTGTGCTTAAAATAGTATTCAATAGAATCAGAAGCTAGTTCATACCTGATACTACTCGTACTTCCTAAATCTACTACTAATTTTTTTTTATTGTTGTTTATTGATAACTCCATATAATCTTTTGTTTTTGAGAATTTATTAAGAGGAATACTAATTACATTTTCATTATTTAATACAATATTTGTGTCTGACTTAACTGTATAAGAATTATTAGCAAAATCAAATTGCCAAACAAAATACTTCATAATATCTCGTCCAATAATTCCATAAACATTTTTGTTACAAGTAAAAAAATCAGAATTGAAATTTTCGGCTGCAATATTTTCTACAATTATTCCGCTTTCTAATTCTATTTTATTTAATTTATAGATAGGGTTAAATGAAATTGATTTTGAAGCATCTCTTGTTGGAGAATATGCTACTATATTCAAATCAATTTCTTCTAATAAATTATCAAAAATAATGGTACTTGCACCATTATCTAAAATAAATGGATATGATTTTTTTAAATCATTTATATATACATCAATTATTATGTGTCCTGATTTTGCATACCTTAATGAATCGGTATATTCCACATCTTTTGTAATTACTTCGTAAGAATTTTTTACTTTTACTAAATAAATTATTCCTAAAACTAATAACGTAATTAATATTGCTAATACTAATAGTGTGCGTAAAATTATTTTTTTCATAATAGTTGTTTATTCATTTTTAATTAGGGTCTGTTGACAAATCCATAAAAGCTTGTTTTTGAACTGTTTAAAACAAAACACCCCATTGTAAGTGCAACCTTTTTAATAGTATATTCTTATAAGTTTGCATTTATAAATGTTAAAATTACAGTT
>CAZRWZ010000241.1:0-3814 GCA_964603745.1 uncultured Bacteroidaceae bacterium
TTAATAAAACTAAGTGTAACTCAATTTGTTAAGTCTAAATATTGGGCAAATATCCCAATTGGGATTAAATAAATTTAGATTAAAACAGGAGCTTTTCGTTAAGACTTTAAACTGATTATTTTAAATTCAATTCTGTTGTTTAAAGCTCTTCCTTCTTTGCTGTTATTAAAACCAAGAGGTACATGTAAACCGTATCCTTTAACTTGAATTCTGGTTTTTTTTATTCTTTTAGAAATAAGATAATCGACAACAGATTGAGCACGTTTTTGTGTTAGTTCTAAACTTTTTTTCTCGTCTAAAGTGTTATCTGTGTGAGAACCAATCTCAATTATAATTTTTTTATTGGTTTTTAAAAACTCTACAAATCTGTTTAGCTCAGGATAAGACGAACTTTCTAGCTCTGCTGTTCCTTCTTTAAAAAAGATGTTGTTTAGCCTAGCTACTTGGTCTTTTTTAAGTGGAGCAAGCATAAGATTTTGTTCTTCAATTTCGGTGTATTTATCAAGATTTGTAACATCTAAAGATTTTGTCACACTGTAATAACCTTCTGCAAAAGCCATATATCCATATTCTTTTCCATAAGGGAGGATAATTTTATACGAACCATCAACAGGGTTTATTCTTGCAATACCTGCTTCAGTGCCTTCGGGTAAAATTTCATAAATAACTTTTACATCAACATCAACAGGTTGCATATTTCTTTCATTAAGAACTTTTCCTGAAATTAACACAACAGGTTTGCTTCCTTGCGAAAAGCTTAATAGTGAGCTTAGTAATAAAGCTATTGTAATAAAATATTTATACATAATACGTGTTTATTTAAAGAATGCAAAATATAAAATATTATTGTATTCTCTAAATAAAAAGATTAACAAAGTTTTAACAAAAAAATAATTTTTAGAATTCTCCTTAAAGTTATCCTAGGTATGTTTTTAATACCTTGCTTCTAGATGTGTGTTTTAATCTTCTGATGGCTTTTTCTTTTATTTGTCTAACTCTTTCTCTAGTTAAATCGAATTTTATTCCAATTTCTTCTAGTGTATGAGGTACAGTATTACCAAGTCCATAATATAAATTAAGCAATTCTTTTTCTCTTAAAGTTAAAGTGTCTAGAGCCCTGTCAACTTCTTGTTGTAATGATTCTTTCATTAAAATATTGTCAGGTTTAGGCGATTCTTTACTTTGTAATACGTCATATAAACTATTATCTTCATCATCACGTAAAGGAGCATCCATAGAAACAGGTTTTCCCCTATTAGCAAGAGCTTGTTTAACATCAATAATACTAACATCTAAATCTGCTGCTAGTTCTTCAACCGAGGGTTCTCTTTCTAATAATTGTTCTAATTTAGAAAGTGAGCGATTCATTCTGTTTAAAGAGCCTATCTTGTTTAAAGGTAAACGCACAATTCTTGCTTGTTCCGAAAGTGCTTGAAGAATAGATTGACGTATCCACCATACAGCATAAGATATGAATTTAAAACCTCGTGTTTCATCAAATCTTTTTGCGGCTTTAATTAATCCAAGATTTCCTTCGTTAATTAAATCGGCTAAACTTAATCCTTGATTCTGATATTGTTTTGATACAGAAACAACAAAACGTAAGTTTGCTACAACAAGCTTTTCTAATGCAGCTTGATCGTTTTGTTTTATTTTTCGTGCTAATTCAACTTCTTCTTCGGCAGATATTAATTCTGCTTTTCCAATATCGTGTAAATACTTATCTAAAGAGAGTTCGTCTCTATTTGTAACTTGTTTAGTAATTTTTAATTGTCTCATAGGAATATAATTTTAGAGTGTTTAATTTTACGTATAGAACCCGTATTTGTTACAGATTTTAGTGTTAAAAAATATTTTTTTTAAAAATTATGACAGTTTTATTTGAAAATGTGCATATAAATAGTTATCATTGCATTGTATTTGAATTCTCAAATAGATTTTCATTACATTTTATTTTCAGATAATATAAAATCATTTTAAAAACACATTAACATTTAATTGTTAATCAAGAAAAAGAAATCCAAAAAAATTAAATTTTTATAATAATATGTTAGATATTTCAGAACTTAATAAGTTCTTATTGCCTGAGTTGAAAAAAATGGCAAAAGAATTGAAAATTGCAAAAGTTGAATCTTTCAAAAAACAAGATTTAATCTATAAAATTATAGACCAACAAGCAATAAATGAAGCAAAAAAAGATACAGGAACAAAAGCAGAAAGTAAAGAAAAAACTGCTATTAAGAAAAGACCTCGTATCAGAAAAACAGAAAAAATTATTGTAGAACCAGAAAAAATAGAGGTTGAAAACACCGAAGACACTGTTGCTCCACAAGAAATTAAAGCAGAAAAAACATTGTTTGATGCTGTTTTAAAAGAAGAAAAACCAACTACTGTTGAAAAGGAAAAGACACTGCCTAAACCAAAACCTGTTCAACAAACCGAAGAAAAACCTAAAAAGGAAATTCAAAGAGATATAAATCCTCCTAGAAAATCGGAAACCGAAAATAATTCTAGAAATAAACCCAAAACACCTGAAACAAATTTTAAAGGTATAATTTCTATTACAGGAGTTTTAGAGATTATTCAAGATGGTTATGGTTTTTTGCGTTCATCAGATTTTAATTATTTAAGTTCTCCTGATGATATTTATGTTTCACAATCGCAAATAAAATTATTTGGATTAAAAACAGGTGATACTGTTACGGGAGTTATTCGCCCACCAAAAGAAGGTGAAAAATATTTTCCATTAACAAAAGTAGAAAAAATTAATGGTTTATCTCCTGAATTAGTTAGAGATAGAATACCTTTCGATTATTTAACACCATTATTTCCAGATGAAAAATTTAATTTAACAGGAGATGGTAAAGCAAATTTATCAACAAGAATAATTGATTTATTTGCACCAATAGGAAAAGGTCAACGTGGATTAATAGTTGCACAACCAAAAACAGGTAAAACAATTCTTTTGCAAGAAATTGCAAATGCAATAGCAGCAAATCACCCAGAGGTTTATTTAATTATTCTTTTAATTGACGAAAGACCAGAGGAGGTTACAGAAATGGCTCGTAACGTAAATGCAGAGGTTATTTCTTCTACTTTTGATGAGCCAGCAGAACGTCATGTGCGAGTTGCGAATATTGTTTTAGAAAAATCTAAAAGATTAGTAGAAACAGGACACGATGTTGTTGTGCTTCTAGATTCTATTACTCGTTTAGCTCGTGCTTACAATACAGTTTCGCCATCGAGCGGAAAAGTGCTTTCTGGTGGTGTTGATGCAAATGCATTGCACAAACCAAAGCGTTTCTTTGGTGCTGCACGTAATATAGAAAATGGTGGTTCGCTAACAATCATTTCTACTGCATTAACCGAAACAGGTTCTAAAATGGACGAGGTTATATTCGAAGAATTTAAAGGAACAGGTAATATGGAACTTCAACTCGATAGAAAATTATCGAATAAAAGGATTTGGCCTGCTGTGGATATTAATGCTTCTAGTACTCGTAGAGAAGATCTGCTTTACGACAAAGAAATGCTTAATAGAATGTGGGTATTACGTCGCTTTATTGGTGATATGAATGCTGAAGAAGCTATGCGTTTTTTATCAGAAAAAATGCAGCGAACTCGTACAAATCAAGAGTTTTTAATTACTATGAACGATTAATAAATTAGTTTAATATGGGGACTTCTAATAATTATGTTGTTCTCGTAAGGGTTTTCATAATTTCCCATATATAAAAAATCCCTTCAAAATATTTATTGAAGGGATTTTTGTTTTATATAAAACTTTAAAACTTAATTTGGATCTGCCGAGAAA
>CAZRWZ010000242.1:0-3789 GCA_964603745.1 uncultured Bacteroidaceae bacterium
AAAAAGGAAAAAGAAAAAGTAGAAAACCCTAAAAGCTATGTGGTTTGAGTATATGTTAAAATATTATTTGAAATAACCCGTTATTACAAAAATATTTTAACTCACATCTTAATTCGTTTATTGTAAGAAAATAATTATTAGAAGTCCCCTAAAGAATAAATACCATAGACTAGAAAAGGATAGTAAAAACTTTGGACGAATATTTGTAAATTTTAAAAATTAAATAAAAAACATAACAATATATGATGCCATTGGAAATAAAATAAGAGTATTTCAAACTAAAAACATAGAAATATTAATTGATTTTTCTGAATTTGAAAAAGGAGTTTATATATTACAATTTAGTTTGGCTAACAGCGAAACTGTTAATTATAAAGTGATTAAAGATTAGGATTGTAAAAAGATTATAGTCAGGGCTTCACTATTTGAATTAAGGAAAAACAGATGATAAAATAACAGCTTGAGAAGTTTGTGCAAAAGGATAAAAAAAATGTATTTTTGTCGAAAAAATAAACTTTGAACATTAAAGAAATTTCATATAATTATATTGAACACAATAATTTTAGTGATTTTATAAGTAGCTTAAAATTAAGCGAAAACGAATTTTATTCTTTAAGTAATTTGGTTGGGTCGTCAAAATCGATTATTGTAGCCAATGTTTTTAAAGAAATTAATGCAAATATTCTTGTACTTGCTGATGATAAAGAGGAAGCAGCTTTTTTGCATAACGATTTACTGGCTTTGTTTTCTGATGATAAATTATTATTTTTCCCATCATCGTATAAGCGTTTTGTTCGCAACGACCAAAAGGATAACTCTGCCTTGTTGTTACGAACCGATGTGTTGTCTAAACTTGCAAACGGACATAAAAATTATATTATAATAACTTACCCCGAAGCCGTTTACGAAAAAGTTATTACAAGAAAATCTTTAGAAACTAACACCTTAAAACTAAAACAGGGCAAAACTTTATCGGTAGATTTTGTTATAGAATTGCTTGACGAATATGGTTTTGAAAGAGTAGATTTTGTTGCAGAGCCCGGACAGTTTTCGGTTCGTGGTGGTATTGTTGATATTTTTTCTTTTTCAAACGAATTTCCTTTTCGTGTAGATTTTTTTGGCGACGAAATAGACAGCATTCGTACTTTTGACATTGAAACACAATTATCGAAAGAACGCTTAAATTCGGTTTCTATAATTCCTGATATTAAAGAAAATACAGGCGACGAAAAGAAAATACCGTTTAGCAAATTTATTAAATCTAACACCATTGTTTTTGCAAACGATATAGATTTATGTATCACATCAAATAAAAAATTAGTAAATGAAACATTACAACATAGTATTGATAATGAGCAGGATTTAAGCTCTGTTTTAATTTCAGAAGAACAAACAAACGAACTTTTTACTAATTTTTCTTGTGTAGAATATGGAAGTAAAAATTATTACAAAACAGATAATACATATTTGTTTAATACTGTTCATCAACCACGCTTTAACAAAAATTTCGATTTGCTTTTCGATAAAATTAATGAGCTTAAATCTCAATTAATTAATGTTTATATTATTTCGGAAAACTCTAAGCAAATTGAAAGATTATCGGCAATTTTTGAAGATAAAAACATTGATATTCCTTTTGTTTTAGTGGAAACAGGTTTGCACGAGGGTTTTATAGATTATGATTTAAAAATTGCATTTTTTACCGATCATCAAATATTTAATCGTTATCATAAATACAAATTAAAAACTAAGTTTTCTAAAAAAGGCAGTATCACGTTAAGTGAGATAAGTAACTTAAATAAAGGTGATTACGTGGTGCATCAAGACCACGGAATTGGAGTTTTTGATGGTTTGCAAACTATTGATATCAACGGAAAACCGCAAGAAGTAATAAAACTTTTGTATCACGACAGCGATATACTATTTGTGAGTATTCACTCTTTGCATCGCATATCAAAATACAAAAGTAAAGACGGCGACCCACCAAAAATATACAAACTTGGTAGCGGTGCTTGGGATAAATTGAAGAAAAAAACCAAGTTAAAAGTTAAGGATATTGCCGAAGAGCTAATTCAGCTTTATGCCAAAAGAAAAGAGCAGAAGGGTTTTTCATTTTCTGAGGATACATATATGCAAAATGAATTAGAAGCCTCATTCTTTTTTGAAGATACTCCTGATCAAATTACTGCAACAAAGGCGGTTAAAGAGGATATGGAAAATAATATTCCTATGGATAGGTTGGTTTGTGGCGATGTGGGCTTTGGAAAAACTGAGATTGCAATTCGTGCTGCTTTTAAAGCAGTTGTTGACGGCAAACAGGTTGCCGTGCTTGTGCCAACAACTATTTTAGCATTGCAACATTTCAACACATTTAAAGAACGTATGAAAGATATGCCTGTTGAGATTGATTACATTAGCAGACTAAAATCGGCAAAACAACAAACAGAAACTAAAAAGAAACTAAAAGAAGGAAAGCTTGATATAATTATCGGGACACACCGAATTGTTGGAAAAGATATTGAGTTTAAGGATATTGGCTTACTAATAATTGACGAAGAGCAAAAATTTGGAGTATCGGTAAAAGAGAAACTAAAGAATTTCAAGCTAAATGTTGATACACTAACACTTACAGCAACCCCTATACCCAGAACTTTGCAATTTTCATTGATGGGTGCAAGAGATTTATCAATAATAAATACACCGCCTCCAAATCGCTATCCAATACAAACCGAGGTGCATTCTTTTAGCGAAACTGTTATAAAGGAAGCTATTGATTTTGAGATAGAACGAGGCGGTCAGGTGTTTTTGATACACAACCGAGTGCAAAATATTTACGAGGTAGAGGATATGGTAAATCGTATTTGCCCTAATGTAAAAACTATTGTTGCACACGGGCAAATGGCAGGGCAAAAATTAGAAAAAATAATGCTCGATTTTATTGATGGAGATTATGGCGTATTGATTGCTACCACAATAATAGAGAGTGGCTTAGATATCCCTAATGCAAATACAATTATTGTAAATAATGCACAAAATTTTGGACTAAGCACTTTGCATCAATTGCGTGGTAGAGTAGGGCGAACAAATAAAAAAGCCTTTGCATATTTTCTTGCACCGCCAACAAATGCATTGTCGAAAGATGCAGCTCGCCGACTAAAAGCTATTGAAGAATTTTCGGAGCTTGGAGCAGGTTTTAACCTTTCTTTGCAAGATTTAGATATTCGTGGAGCAGGTAATCTGCTTGGCGGAGAACAAAGCGGTTTTATTGCTGATATTGGGTTTGAAACTTATACCAAAATCCTTAACGAAGCAATTCAAGAGCTTAAAGAAAAAGAATATAAAGAGCTTTTTACAAACAATAATAGCGATAATGATTTTGATAATATTGAATATGTTACCGATTGTAAGGTTGATACAGATTTGGAGCTTTCTTTTCCAATAGAATATGTTACAAATATTTCGGAAAGAATTAAGCTTTATCGCGATTTGGATAATATAACCGAAGAAGAAATGCTTTTAGAGTTTGAAAAAAATCTGAAAGACAGATTCGGAAAATTACCAAAACAATCGAAGGAATTGCTTAATATTGTACGACTTCGACAAACAGCAAAACTTATTGGTATAGAAAAGCTTATAATAAAAAATAACACAATGTTTTGCTATTTTATTGCAAATCAGGAATCAAGTTTTTTTCAATCTAATATTTTTGGAAATATTATTAACAAAGTTCAACAATATCAAAATATTGTTACAATGAAAGAAAAAAACAATAAACTAATGCTTACTTTC
>CAZRWZ010000243.1:0-3782 GCA_964603745.1 uncultured Bacteroidaceae bacterium
ACAATAGCGTATTTTGAATTAAGTAGCTTTGTAATAACTTGTTATGCGTTTCTCAACAGACCCTATTTAGTGATGTATACTATTAGCATTTTAAAAGTAAACCTGCGGATATAAGAAGAACTAAGAATTATTTAGTTTTAAAATATTAATAGTCAGGGCTTCACTATTTAAATTAAAGTGAAACTGATTAATATTTAACAACTTATAAACTAACAGAGTGAAACCCTGACTTGCGGATTTAAGGGGATATAAGAAGAACTAAGAATTATTAACAATTATTTTAAAGACTCTAAAAAAACAATTACCTTAGCCGATATTAAAATAATTAGTAGCTTTGTTTTTATGAAAATTGCTATATATGGACATCCCTTTGAGGATATTACAAATGAATTTGTAATAAGACTTTTTGATAAGTTTAAGAATAAAAATATTGAAATTTTATTGTTCGAAGAATTTTATTCTTTTTTAAAAGATACAATTAAACTAGAAATAAAAAATCCGCAATTATTTAGTTCTTATAAAGATATTAGCAATGATATAGATTTTTTTATAAGTATTGGTGGCGATGGAACATTTTTAGAAACGGCATCTTACGTTAGAGACAAAGGCATTCCGATAGTTGGTGTAAATAGCGGAAGGCTTGGTTTTTTAGCAACAATATCTAAAGAAGATATTGACAAAGCTTTTGACGATTTATTAAATAAAAACTACGAAATAGAAGAAAGAACATTAATAGAATTAGATACAAACGGAAGACTTTTTAAAGATTTTAATTTTGCATTAAACGAATTCTCAATTCAAAAAACATACTCTTCTTCTATGATAAAAATAGAAGTGAAAGTTGATAACGAATATCTTAATACATATTGGGCAGACGGGCTAATCATTTCAACACCAACAGGTTCTACAGCATATTCGCTTAGTGCCGGAGGTCCTATTGTTGTGCCAAATTCAAAAAACTTTATTATAACACCTATCTCTCCACACAACCTCACAGTTCGCCCTTTAGTTTTGTCCGACGACAAAAAAGTATCTGTGCGTGTTTCGGGTAGAAGTAAAGACTTTTTAGCATCATTAGATTCTAATTCTGAAACATTCGACCAAAGTTTAGAATTACAAATAAAACTTGCCGATTTTACTATATCGGTAATAAAACTTAATGGAAAATCATTCTTTTCTACACTTAGAAATAAACTAATGTGGGGTGCAGATAAAAGAGTAAAGTTATAAAAAAAGTATATTGTTTAAAATAAATAGAAGCCCATTTAAATAAATGAAAAAACTAATTTTTCTTATAATAATTATAGTATTAAGTCTTGCCACAATTTATGCCTATCTGATTTACAACAAGATTTATAATCCTAATATTATTTTTAATAAAGATAAAGAATATATCTACATTCCCACAGATAGCGATTTTAACGATGTTGTTTTTATTCTTGAGAATAAAAAATTAGTAAAAGATATTGCAAGTTTTAAATGGGTTGCCGAAAAAAAACATTATATAAACAAGGTTAAATCGGGTAGATATAAACTTAAATCAAATATGTCTAATAACGACATTGTAGATTTACTACGTTCTGGAGAGCAAGAGCCTGTAAATATCTCGTTTAATAATGTTAGAACAATTCCTGAACTTGCAGGTAAAATCACAAAAAACTTAGAAGTAGATTCATCTCAGTTTGTTAAACTTCTTCAAAATAATAAGTTTATTTTAAAATACGGATTTAATAGAAATACAATTATTTCTATGTTTATACCAAACACCTACGAATTGTATTGGAACACATCTAAACAAGATTTATTTAAAAGAATGGCAACAGAATACAAAAAGTTTTGGAATACCGAAAGAAAAACTAAAGCCAAAAAACTTGCTTTAAGCCAATCGCAGATTTCAACTTTAGCATCAATAGTGCAAATGGAAACTATTAAAAACGACGAAAAACCAATAGTTGCAGGAGTTTATATAAACAGATTAAAAAAAGGCATGTTGCTGCAAGCCGACCCTACGGTTATTTATGCAGTTGGCGATTTTTCTATAAAACGAGTTTTGAAAAAACATTTATCGGTTAATTCTCCGTATAACACATACTTGCACAAAGGATTACCTCCCGGACCTATATGCATACCTAATATATCTTCTATTGATGCTGTATTAAATTATAAACATCATAATTATGTGTTCTTTTGTGCAAAAGAAGATTTTTCGGGATACCATAATTTTGCTACAACATTGCATCAACACAATATAAATGCAAGAAAATTTCAACGAGCATTAAACAAACGTAAAATTTATAAATAATTTTAATAATCTAAATATGAAGAAATCAATAATTATATTTTCAATTCTATTGGCAATTATTTTTATTTCTTGTAACACAAACAATAATAAAAAAGTGCAAAAAAAAGTGATGCAAACTAAAGATACAATTATAACTAAAAAGAATACAAAATATGGAATTGAAATTGATAATTATAAATTAGAAGAAAAAACAGTAAAACAAAATCAAAACATAAGCGATTTGCTTTTGCCTTATGGCATTAGTCAAAACGATATTTTTAAAATTGCACTTGCCGACAGCGTTTTTAATACCCGAAAAATACGTACAGGAAATAAATATTTTACATTTTTAAAAAAAGACAGCACACAACATCTTGATTATATGGTGTATGCCATAGATAAAATTAAGTATGTAGTTTTTGATTTTACTGATAGTACAAATCTTTATTTAGGAGAAAACGAAGTAATAAAAAATCGCAGAAAAGTAACCGGAGAAATAACATCATCGCTTTGGAATGCCTTTGTAAATAAAAATGAAGACCCAATGCTTGCAAACGAGTTGTCAGAAATTTATGCTTGGTCTATTGATTTTTTCGGCATACAAAAAGGCGATAAATTTACAATAATTTATGACGAGCTAATAGTTGATACAGAACGAGTAGGAACAGGAACGATTTATAGTGCAGAGTTTACAAATTCAGGAAAAGATTTTTATGCTTTCAGGTTTTTACAAGATAGTATTTATACCTATTTTGACGAAAACGGAAACTCTTTGCGAAAAACTTTTTTGAAAGCTCCGCTTAAGTATTCGAGAATAAGTTCTCATTTTTCAAACCGAAGATTTCACCCTGTATTAAAAATATACAGAGCTCATCACGGAGTTGATTATGCTGCACCAACAGGTACTCCTGTGCATTCTATCGGCGATGGGAAAGTAATTAAAAAAGGCTGGGATAATGGCGGTGGAAATTTTATAAAAATAAAGCATAATTCGGTTTACACAACCACTTATATGCACCTTTCTAAATTTGCTTCGGGGATAAAAACAGGAGATTTTGTTTCTCAAGCTCAGGTTATTGGTTATGTTGGCAGCACAGGTTTGGCAACAGGTCCGCATTTAGATTTTAGAGTTTACAAAAACGGATATGCAATAAACCCCCTAAAATTAGAAGCACCACCTGCCGAACCAGTTAAGAAAGAGAATATAGAAGAATTTAATAAAATAAAAGATAAGTTTTTGAAAGAATTAAAATAAACCATTATGGGCTACAAGTCTATAGGTTTGAACTACGAATAAAATTCGTTATGCATAGAAACAAGACCTTAGACCTTAGACTTTAGACTTTAGACTTTAGACAAAAAAAAGAAAACCTTCTGGCTCATAATTGCCCGATGGTAATTAATTAAATTATTGTAAAACCGGTCAAGCTTATTTAGGGATGTACAATGTACATATATCTAAGGTCTATTTTCTAATATCTTTTTTTAATTTTAGAAGCTG
>CAZRWZ010000244.1:0-3772 GCA_964603745.1 uncultured Bacteroidaceae bacterium
TGCAAACTTATAAGGATATACTATTAAAAAGTTTGCACTTACAATGGGGTATTCTATTTTAAACAGTTTAAAAACAGCTTATTATGCATTTATCAGCAGACCCTATTTAATTTAAAAAGCATTGCGATATACCTTTGTGTATATTGCAATGCTTTTTATATGTTTAAGTTACGAGTAAAATGATTATATACTCAAAAATTAGCCTTCAATAATTTCAAAAGTATCTTGAGCAATAACTAATTCTTCGTCAGTAGGTATAACCATTACTTTAACTTTTGAATTATCTGTACTTATAATAGTTTCGGTAGAATAAACAGTTTTATTCAGTTCTCTGTTTAGTTCAACACCCATATATTCTAAATTATTTAAGCTGTTTTCACGAATACTAACTGCGTTTTCGCCTATACCTCCTGTAAATATAATAATATCGGCACCACCAAGAACAGCAGAATACGAACCAATATATTTTTTCACACGGTAGGCATACATATCTAAAGCTAATTTTGCTCTTTCGTTACCATCTTTAGCAGCTTCACCAACTTCTCGCATATCAGAAGAAACACCAGAAATACCAAGCACACCACTATGCTTATTTACAAGAGTATTTAGTTGATTATAACTAATTTCTTCTTTACCCATTATATATGTTAATGCACCTGCATCAACATCTCCAACACGTGTTCCCATCATTAAACCTTCTACAGGAGTTAAACCCATTGAGGTATCAACAGATTTACCTTTGTTGATAGCTGCAATAGAAGCTCCATTGCCTAAATGACAAGTTATTATATTTTGCTCGTTATAATCAACACCTAAAATCTCGCATGCACGTTTTGATACATATCTATGGCTTGCTCCATGAAAACCATATCGACGAATGCCATGCTTTTTATATAACGAATATGGCAGGGCATATAAATAAGAATGTGCGGGCATAGTTTGATGAAAAGCTGTATCAAAAACACCACATTGAGGTACTTCTGGCAATAGTTGTTTCATTGCATAAATACCTTTTAAATTTGGTGGGTTGTGAAGTGGTGCAAGCTCTACACAGTTTTCCATCTGAGCAATAACATCATCGGTTATTAATACACTTGAATTAAATTTTTCGGCACCATGCACAACTCTGTGTCCTACAGCATCAATTTCTGATAATTCTTTAATACTACCGTGTTCTTGACTTGTAAGAACACCAAGTACATATTCTATACCTATTTGATGATCAATAATTTCACCCTCTAAGATAACCTTGTCATTATCGTCTCTTGTATTTGTTAGACTTGCTCCTTGCATTCCTATTTTATCAACCAAACCTTTGGCTTTAACTACTTTGTTTTCAATATCAAAAAGTTGGTATTTTATCGATGAACTTCCACAGTTCAATACTAATATATTCATATTATCGTTTTATAAAATTATAATTTAAGTAATAAGTATGTTTAGATATATTACTAATTTTTAACAACATTTTGGTTTGTTTAGTCTATGACCTAATTCGTCATATTCATAAAAACCTTTTTGGGTTTTTCTACCAAGTTCATTTGCTCTTACTTTATGTTTTAATAAAATATGTGATTTGTATTTTAAATCGCCATATTCGTTATACATACCATCAAGCCATAAAAGTATTTTATCTAAGCCAATTTTATCTGCCATAGCAAAAGGTCCTTGACGTAAACCTAAACCTCTTGTCATCATATTATCAATATCGTCCATTGTGCTAATACCTTCTAAGTACATTTGACATGCATCGTTAATTAATGGAGAAACCAATCTTGCACTAATTCCACCTGGCGATTCAAAAACTGGTATTAACTTTTTACCCAATAATTTAGTAAGTTTGTGAACTTTCCCTTTAACTTCTTCTGATGTTTTTACTCCCCAAGTTACTTCTACTACAGGCGAATCTGGTGAAGATAAAAGAAAATGTATAGAAACAGCTCTTTCAGGTACTTTTAATGACGAAGCAATTTCTGAAACTCCAAGTATTGTTGCATTTGTTGCAATTATAGTATCTTCGCTTACATGCGATTCTATTTTTTTAAATACAGATTCAACATGCTCTACATCGGCTTTTTTAGATTTAGAACGAACAGCTTCAAAAACTAACTCACAACCTGCTAGCTCTATACATCTTACTGTACCATGGATTCTAGACAATATTGCTCTTTTTTCGCCTGTTGTCATACCCCATCTGTTAATCATATTATCTAAATCTATTGATATACGATCGAAAGCATTCTTTATTTTTTCTTCCGAAAGTTCAACAAAAACTACATCTATACCTCTTCTGCTAACTAAAATAGCTATATCTCTACCTACTTTTCCGCAACCAACAATTCCTATTTTAGAAAATGCTGCTTTTGGTCTGGCATCTTTACTTAAAGCATATTTAAATATTGGTTCTCTTTTTATTTCTGACATAATTAAAAAATTTATTTAGATTGATTTGCTGTTATAGCTATTAAATTTACAATATCACTTACAGAGCATCCTCTCGATAAATCGTTTATTGGTGCTGCCATTCCTTGAAGAATTGGGCCTACTGCTTCGGCTTTTGCCATACGTTGCACAAGTTTATATGCTATATTACCTGATTGTAAATCGGGAAAAACTAAAACATTGGCTTTACCTGCTATCTTACTATCGGGTGCTTTTTTTGCTCCTATAGCCTCTACAATAGCTGCATCGGCTTGTAAATCGCCATCAAATTGAAACTCTGGTGCTGTTTCTTGTGCTATTTTTGTTGCCTCTACAACTTTGTCAACCATTGGGTGCGAGGCACTGCCTTTTGTAGAAAAGCTTAACAATGCTACCTTTGGGTTCATTCCGGTGATAGATTTTGTTGTTTGGGCTGTTGATACGGCTATTTCTGCAAGTTGTTTTGCGTCTGGATCGGGGTGTACAGCACAATCGGCAAATACTAACATACCATTGTCACCATATTCTCCATTTGGCAATATCATTATAAACGCACCTGATACTACCGAAATACCGGGTAATGTTTTAACATATTGAAAAGCAGGTCGTAGCACATCTCCTGTAGCATTATCGGCACCAGCTACTTCGCCATCTGCATCACCAGCTTTTATCATTAGAGTTGCTAAATATAATGGGTTTTCTATCAGTTTAAGTGCTTCTTCTTTTGTTAAGCCTTTACTTTTTCTTATTTCTACCATTAAGTTGGCATATTCTTCTTTCTTTTCGTGAGATATTGGATCTACAATTGTTGCGTCTTCAATATTGCTTATGCCTAATTCGTTTGCTTTAGATTTAATTTCTCCAAGATTACCTATTAAGATAATTTTAGCAATACCTTCTTGCATTATTTCTGAAGCTGCTTTAATTGTTCTTTCTTCGTATCCTTCGGGCAACACTATTCTTTTATTTAGTGTTTTTGCATTTTTTTTAATTTCTTCTAATAAATTCATAATCCTTAATATTTATTTCTGTACAAAATTATAACTTATAATTAAATGATGAATGACTTTTGTCAGAATAAAATGTGTTTTTTAACAAAAAAAAGAGCTGTTTAAAAAACAGCTCTTTTTAATTTATTTATTTAATTATTATTTAATAATAATCTTTTTAATACTTATTCCCTCGTTACTTGATACTTGCACAAAATAAACACCTGATTTAGCATCGCTTAAATCAATTGTATTTAAATTTTGATTTGAAACACCATTATATATGGTTTCACCTGAAACATTAGTGATTTTTATATTACTATTACTAAATTTAGTATTAATAGTAAAAATACCATTGTTTG
>CAZRWZ010000245.1:0-3735 GCA_964603745.1 uncultured Bacteroidaceae bacterium
TAAATAGAGCTTGTCTATAAAGTCCGATTTCTGCGTTGTTGCTCAAAATTCAAATCCTCAAATACCTTAGTATTCTGCGGTTTAAATTTCTCACACGCCCCCGAAATAAATCGGGACAGGCTTTGAACTCGAACTTTATAGTTCAATCTATTGAGTTTATGGACAAGCACTAGCAAAATTTATTTAAAATAAGTCACTTTAAGAATATAACTTTAGAAATCTTTTTGTGTTAAAACTAAATAATATTTACAAAATAAGAAAACTAATTATGTTATTCAGTACTACACACCAAAAAGTTAATACCGTTATTATAAGGTATGTAAGTGTTGAATGTGATATTTAAAAACTCTACTGTATTCTCATATGTTGTATTTTATGAAAAAAAGTTGTAAATTTATACAAATTTTAAAAATACATGTTTTATGAAAAAAACCATCTTTACTTTATTTGCTTTAGCAATAATATTTATTGCTACTGCTCAAAAACAAGTTAAGCTTATTAGCTCAACTGTTAACGAAACGGTAATTGAAGTTAAGGCTAACAATTTCAATTTGCTAAATGTAAACACTCCTAACGGCACAGAAACTGTGTTAGAATCTAAATCTGCTTCAAGCATTCAAAAGCAAGGAGCACCAGATTTAGCAAAATATTCTGAGGCAATAATAATTCCAAATGATCAAAAAATGGCTGTTGAAATTATTGATGCCGAATACGAAGATATTCCTAATATTTTTATAGCCCCTTCAAAAGGTGTTATTACAAGGAATATAAATCCAAATTCTGTTCCTTATCAATATGGAATTGAATATTCTCAAGATAAATTTTTTCCTGAAAACACAGTAAGTCTTTCAGAACCTTTTATTATGAGAGATGTAAGAGGTATTTCTGTAAAAATGTATCCTTATCAATATAACCCTGTAACAAAAACATTAAGGGTATATAAAACATTAAAAATAAAAGTATATGCAACAGGACAAACTGACAATGTAAATGTTTTGGTTTCAACAAGAAAACAAAAAGATGTTCAAGTAGATTTTGCAAAAGTTTATGCTACATTTTTCTTAAACGCAACATCAGCTTCTGAAAGATACACTCCAACAGCCGAAGGAACACCAGGTAGAATGTTAATTATAGCTAAAGGCTCTTTTATGAGTGAAATGCAAGCATTTGTTAATTGGAAAAATCAAAAAGGAATTTTCACAGAAATGGTTGATGTTGCTGATGTAGGAAATACATCTTCTGCAATAAAAACTTATGTTCAAACTTATTATAATAATCATAGCGATTTTTCGTATCTTCTTTTAGTAGGAGATAACGCACAAGTAAAAACTTCAAGTACAAGTGCAGGAGATTCTGATAATAAATATGGGTATATATCAGGTAACGATCATTTTGTTGATATTTTTGTAGGAAGATTTTCGGCAGAAACTACTGCACAAGTGAAAACACAAGTTGAAAGAACAATCTTTTATGAAAAAAGTATGACTACTTCTGCAGCTTGGTTAGAAAAAGGTTTAGGTATTGCTTCAAACGAAGGAGGCGGTGGTGGAGACGATGGTGAGTCGGATATTCAACACATGAATAATATCAAACCTGATTTAACAGGTTATAATTATACATCTGTAGCAAATGTTTATCAAGGTCAACAAAATGCATCAGATATATCTTCTGCAATAAATAATGGTATAGGTATTGTTAATTATTGTGGTCATGGTGATACTCAAATGTGGGCTAGTGTAACTAATTTTTTCTCAAATACTAATGTAAATGCACTAACAAATATGAATAAATTACCATTTATATTTTCTGTGGCATGTGTAGTAGGTGATTTTAAAAATAATACTTGTTTTAGCGAAGCATGGCAAAGAGCTACAAATAATGGGAAACCAACGGGAGCTATTGCAAATATTGGTTCTACAATAAATCAATCGTGGGCCGCTCCAATGTGTGCACAAGACGAAATGGTTGATGTTTTAACAGAAAGTTATAATAATAATATAAAAAGAACTTTTGGTGGTATTATAGCTTGTGGTTGGGGGCAAATGATTGACGAATATAATGGCGACGGAGAAAATATGACTGACACATGGGTTTGTTTTGGTGATGCTTCTGTTATGATTCGTACAAAAAAACCTAGCAATATGACTATCTCTCATGCAAGTGGAATTAGTCTTGGAGCTACATCATTTAATGTTAGTTGTAACAAGCCAGGGGCTTTAGTTTCAATAACTAAAGATAATGTAATTCTTGGAACAGCTTATGCTAGTGGTGGTTCAGCAAATGTTAGTTTAAGTCCTGCTATATCAGGTACAGGTAGTATATTAGTTACTGTAACTGCATATAATAAAGTAACATATCAAGAAACAGTTAATATTTTACAATCATCAAATCCTCCTGTATGCGATTTCTCTGGAAATCCAACAACAATAACAGTAGGAGAAAGCGTTACATTTACAGATTTATCAACAGAATCTCCATCATCTTGGTCTTGGTCATTCCAAGGAGCTGATGTAACATCTAGTACTCAACAAAATCCTATTATCACGTATTCTACACCAGGAACATACAATGTTACTCTTAATGTTGGAAATGTAAATGGTAATGATTCTGAAACAAAGAATGCTTATATAACTGTTAATCCGGTTACCGAAGCACCTGTTGCAAATTTTTCTGCAAATAATACAACAGTAATAATTGGAGCTTCTGTTACATTTACAGATTTATCGACAAATGGACCAAGTGCATGGTCGTGGTCGTTTGATGGAGGAACTCCTAATACTTCCACAGCTCAAAATCCTACCATTGTATATAATACAGCAGGAACTTATGAAGTTTCTCTTACAGCTAGTAATTCTATTGGTGCAGATACGGAAACTAAAACTGCGTATATTACAGTTTCTACTGATTATTGTGATGCTTCTGCTACTACTACTACAGATGGATTTGAATATATTTCTAAGGTTGAATTAGAAAATATAAATAAAACTTCTCTAAGTAGTGGTTATAGTGATTTTACTTCGGAAGTAGCTAATATAACTAAGAATACTGAAACAGCAACAATAACAATTACTGCTGCATATCAATCAGATAAACTTCACGCATGGATTGATTGGAACAAAGATGGTGATTTTACAGATGCTAACGAGCAAGTTTGTGACGGTGTAGATGCAAGTTCTGGTTCTGTTACTTTTAATGTTGCAGCTCCTTCTTCATTTACAATGGCTGATAATGGAAATACAAGAATGAGAATTAGATTAGAAGATTCTGAAAATGAAGGAAACGAAACACCTTGTGGTGATAGTAAATATGGAGAAGTTGAAGATTATACTATACATATAGATATTACTCAAGATGTTAATAATATTGCAGTTAATAATTTTAATATTTATCCAAATCCAAATAACGGTGTATTTAATATTGAAACTACAAGTAATAACTCTAATATTAAAATAACAGATATTTCAGGAAAGGTAGTTTTTAATAATTCTACAAATAAAAGCTTTAATACTATTGATTTAAGTAGTGTTAAATCTGGAATTTATTTTATTGAAGTATCAAATAATGAAGGTAGAAGTATTAAAAAGATTATTATTAATTAATGTCTATCGCAATATAAAAATAAAAAAGGGAGAATTAATTCTCCCTTTTTTTGTGCTTTATATTTTGGCTTATACCGATTAGGGTCTGCTGATAAATGCATAAAAGGTTGTTTTTGAACTGTTTAAAGCAGGATAT
>CAZRWZ010000246.1:0-3729 GCA_964603745.1 uncultured Bacteroidaceae bacterium
CAAACTTATAAGTACATATGTTTTAAAAAGTTTGCATTTACAATAACGTATTTTGGATTAAGTGGCTTTGTAATAACTTGTTATGCGTTTCTCAGCAGACCCTAATTACACCATCTGATATAATCATAGTAATAGAGTGGCAATAAAAAATAATATTAACTAAATTATTTTGTTTTAAAAATTATCTGTACTTTTAAAAAAACAAATTTAACAATGCTTGTAAAAACATTCGGTAGTGCGGTTTATGGAATTAACGCTACAACAATAACAGTTGAAGTTAGTGTAGATAAAGGAATTAAATTCTTTTTAGTTGGATTACCAGATAATGCTGTAAAAGAAAGTCATCAAAGAATTGACACTGCTCTTAAAAATTTTGATTATAAAATTCCCGGAAAAAAAATCGTTATAAATATGGCTCCTGCCGATATACGAAAAGAAGGTTCTGCCTATGATTTAACAATAGCCATAGGTATTTTAGCCGCTTCGGAGCAAATAAAAAACAAAGATATTGATAAATATATAATTATGGGAGAACTATCACTTGATGGTTCTTTGCAAGCAATAAAAGGAGTTTTACCAATAGCAATAAAAGCTCGTGAGGAAGGTTTTAAAGGTTTTATACTACCTAAAGAAAATGCCAAAGAAGCCGCAATAGTTGGCGATTTAGAAGTTTATGGAGTTGAAAGCATAAAAGATGTAATAGATTTTTTTAATGAAAAAAAAGAACTAGAACAAACAATTGTTGATACTAGAGAAGAATTTTATAAAAGTATAAATAGGTTTAATATAGATTTCTCTGATGTAAAAGGACAAGAGAATGTTAAAAGAGCTTTAGAAGTTGCCGCTGCAGGTGGACATAACATTATTTTAATAGGGGCACCCGGAGCAGGTAAAACCATGTTAGCTAAACGAATACCAACAATTCTACCACCATTATCGCTTCGTGAGAGTTTAGAAACCACTAAAATACATTCTGTTATCGGTAATATTGATAGCAACACATCATTAATTACAACTCGTCCGTTTCGTTCGCCACATCACACAATTTCTGATGTAGCACTTGTTGGCGGAGGCACATTTCCGCAACCTGGCGAAATATCCTTAGCACATAATGGAGTTTTGTTTTTAGACGAACTGCCAGAGTTTAAACGTACCGTTCTTGAGGTTATGCGACAACCATTAGAAGATAATGTAATTAATATTTCCAGAGCCAAATTTTCGGTTTCGTATCCTGCAAATTTCATGTTAGTTTCTTCAATGAATCCTTGCCCTTGCGGATATTTAAACCACCCCGAAAAAGCTTGTGTTTGTTCGCCCGGCTCGGTTCAAAAATATTTGAATAGAATCTCAGGTCCATTACTCGATAGAATTGATATACATTTAGAGGTAATACCTGTACCTATAGAAAAACTAACGGCAATTAGTGATTCCGAAAAAAGTGAAGTTATTAGAGAACGAGTTATTATTGCAAGAAAAATACAAGAAGACAGATATGCCGATGACAATATTCACAGCAATTCTCAAATGAGTTCAAAAATGCTCAGAAAATATTGTGTTTTAGATAGTGCCGGACAAAACCTATTAAAAACTGCTACCACAAAATTAGGTTTATCGGCAAGAGCTTACGATAGAATTTTAAAAGTTGCCCGAACCATTGCCGATTTAGATAAATTAGAAAATATTCAATCGAAACATATTGCCGAAGCTGTTCAATATCGTAGTTTAGATAAGGAAAGTTGGGGGATAAACTAGAATTTGTTTATAAAGTCCGATTTCTGCGTTATGCTTGTTTGAAAAATGGTCATTTACATATGTAAACTCACATTTTTCAACCTACGCAAGCCTTGAACTCGAACTTTCTACACCAGACACTTGAGTTTATGGACAAGCTCTAATTAGTATCTACTAAGAAACGCATAACAAGTTATTATAAAGCCACTTAAACTAAAACACGCTATTGTAAATGTTAAAATCATAGTTTTATGCTTACTCTGACGCACACCATATTCTAAACCTTATTGCCCCCAATACGTATGTAAATACATGGATACTCACGAATTTATAACAAGATTATTGGTTGCAATTGGAGCAGGTTTTGCCATAGGATTTGAAAGACAATGGCACCATAAACCTGCAGGTTTACGAACAAATATTTTGGTTGCAACAGGAGCGGCACTTTTTGTGCTTTTATCAATACAATTAACTGTAGACAAAGGAGATGTAACAAGAATAATAGGACAAGTAGTTACAGGAATTGGTTTTATTGGTGCAGGTATAATTTTTAAAGAAGGAATAAAAGTTCATGGATTAACAACTGCAGCTACAATATGGTGCTCAGCTGCTATTGGGAGTATTGCTGCAGCAGGTTATTTTATTGAAGTTGCCATTGGTGTTGTAATTATCATTTTTATTAATAGTTTATTAATTCCTTTAGATAAATTATTGGCTAAAAGAAAAAAATAATCATTTGTTAAATTAAAGTGAATAACTAAGCATTATTTTATTACCGATTCTAAATCCTAAATTATAGCTTTGCCTAACTTAATTAAAAATAATATTATGTTCGAATTTACAGATACAGCTTTAAACAAATTAATTATTCATGGCATTGGTAAAAAGTCTGAAAATGAAGGTGTTAATAAGTCAAGTAATGCTGCGGTTTTAGACGAAGAAACCAATGATTTATTGATGAGTTATTTTTTAAATCCTTTTAAATCGGAAGAATTTTATGCTTTTTCTCACGAAGAAGATTTAAAACAAAATACTCTTTTCCCTATAATTACCGAAATTTTTGAAAATCCTGAATTATTTATAGAAAAATCGGGAGATATTGCATGGCATTTATATAATGTATCATCGCACCCAAAAATTAATTCTGGCGAAATGTATCTTGTCTATTTTAAAGATGTAACTGTAGATGACGAAGTTACAGACGCAATAGGTATTTTTAAATCGGAAACAAAAGAAACTTTTTTAAAAGTTTTTGAAAAAAATAAAAACTATGAAGTTGGCTATGATACAGGTATAAATATCAGAAAACTAGAAAAAGGTTGCCTTATTTTTGATACCGAAGACGAAAATGGTTACAAAATTAGTATTGTAGATAAACTTAGTGCCGGAGCCGAAGCCCAATATTGGAAAGATGAATTCTTGAAAGTGAAACCACGCAATGATAGTTATACCGTAACAAATAATTTTCTTGATATAATTAAAGGCTTTAGCGAGCATGTTTTAAACGAAGAAAACAGCGTTGAAACAAAAGATAAAATCGCTTTTTTACAGCGTTCTCAGGCATTTTTAAAAGACAATGAAATTTTTAGCGAAAATCGCTTTAATGAAGAAGTTATTGCACAGCCAGAGGTTGTAGATGAATTTAATAAATATAAAACTGATTTTATTGACAGGCAAGAACTTCCGGAAATTGAAGATGGTTTTGATATTTCTAAATCTGCATTTAAAGCAAATAGCAAATATTTTCGTTCAGTAATAAAACTTGATAAAAATTTTCATGTGTATGTTCATTCAAAACCAGAGTATATTAAAAAAGGTTACGACGAAGATAAAAAAATGAGTTTTTATCAGCTCTATTTTAATAACGAAGAGTAGTTTATACATTCAAACCACATAGCTTTTCGGATTTTATACTTTTCGTTTCTAAATTCCCGAAAAGCTAAATGGGGTCTGCTGAAAATCTCTGAGGTGCATTAGATTTTTATTTTCTGAAATGCA
>CAZRWZ010000247.1:0-3694 GCA_964603745.1 uncultured Bacteroidaceae bacterium
TAATAATTTTTTTCTTCACTCATTGCAGGATAATAAAAATTTCCGTGATTAATTATTGTTTTAACAATTCTGTTTTCCCCGCTGGTGCACGATTGTATAGTGTACCTTTTATCAAATTATCAAAGGAATTACCTATTAAATTAATTTCTTTCTTTCTTTCTTTCTTTCATATAACAAATATAGTAAATTTATTGTTTAGGAACAAACCACACGAACACGATACAATCGTGCGGTCAATGTCATTAAGTTAAGACGTAAAATCTATAATTTTAAGCGTCATTGCGAGGATTCCGATAACTATCGGAAGATGAAGCAATCTTGTTAAAATCAAGAGATTAACTTTGTTGAGGGCTTTGTCGTTGCCGCACTCGTTCCTCGTTCGCAATAACGACAATATCCTTAACTTAATGACATTAAATCGTGCGGCAGCGAGGTCTTTGATGATTTGAATTTTGAGCAACAACGCAAGAGTAAGCATAAAACTGTAATTTTAACATTTATAAATGCAAACTTATAAGGATATACTATTAAAAAGTTTGCACTTACAACGGGGTAGTCTGTTTTAAACAGTTCAAAAACAATCTTTTATGCGTTTATCAGCAGCTCCTATGTAGTTTGAGTATATCTTGTTCTCTATGATTTACCTCTACAATAACATCATATTTTTCTTTAAGATAGTTATATAATTTTTGTGCCGAATAAACAGAGCGGTGTTGTCCGCCTGTGCAGCCATAACTTACGCTAATGTAGTTGAAACCACGAGATAAATATTTTTCTACAGCTTTATCAACCAAAGCAAAGGAATTTTCTATAAAATCGTCCATTTCTTTCTCTTTGTCTAAAAATGCTATAACAGCTTTGTCTAAACCGTTTAGTTTTTTGTATTGGTCGTATCTGCCAGGGTTGTGTATTGAACGACAATCAAAAACAAACCCACCACCATGTTCGGTTGTGTCAACAGGCAATCCTTTTTTGTAAGAGAAACTTGTAATCTTAATTTTTAATTTTTCAGATTTTTCTTCGCCGTATTCTTTCAGTTTTTCATTTTGTAGAATATTGTTAAGAACTTTTGCAAGTTCGGGCAAGTTTTTTAGATAATCAAATTTTGTTATTATAAAAGCTAAGTTTTTAAGAGCAAACGGAATACTGTTTAAAAAGTAAGACTTTTTTTCGTAAAACCCTCTAAACCCATAAGCACCCATTGCTTGCAGAAGTCGTATCAACGCATAGGCATAAAATCCTTGATCGAAAATACCTTTATCGTAATCTATCTTTGTTCTTAGTTCTTTATAGTAAAATTCTAGCAAATTATTTCGTAAAGATAAAGGTAGATTTGCTTTAGAATTGAATAGGATAGAGGCAAGGTCGTATTGTAACGCACCCTTTCTACCACCCTGAAAATCAATAAAATATACATTATCGTTTTTCACCATTATGTTTCGTGCCTGAAAATCGCGATACATAAAAAAGTTTGTGTTATAGCTTAATAGATGCTCAGAAAAATGTTCAAAATCATTTTCTAATAATTGTTCATCAAAAGGTATTTTTGCTAATTTCAGAAAATAATATTTAAAATAGTTTAAATCCCAAAACATAGATTGCTCATCAAAAGCCTGACGTGGATATGCATCGCCATAATCTAAAGCATTGCCAATAAGTTGAAAATCTATTAATTGTTTTAATGATTTTTTATACAGCTTGATAATTTTATCAGGTATTTTGTCTGATTTTCGTTCTTTGTTTAGTATATCAAATAGAGTAAAACTGCCTAAATCCTCTAATAAATAAATACTATTATCTAAATCTACAGCCAAAATATTAGCTACATTTAGCTTTTTTGCCAAAAATGTTTTAGAAAAATTTATAAAAGCTACATTTTCTTTATAATCTTCGTTATATGTTCCTATTATTGATTCGTTATCGCTAAATGTAATTCTATAATATTCGCGATACGAAGCCGATTGAGCTAATTTATTTATAGAAATTATTTCTTTGTCTGAAATCTGCTTAACAAGATTTGTTATGTTTTGAATTTTGTTTTGTGGCATACTTTATAAACTTTTAACTTTATGAACTTTCAACTTTAAGAACTTTTAACTTTATAAACTTTCTACTTATTCACTTGTCCAATTTTATTTTCTACAGATTTTATTTTACCATCAATACGTCCAAAAGGTTTATTATTTTGAATATCAAATGTAATTGCAGAATAAATTCTATCACTATCTTGCAGAATATTATATGCTTTTTGCACTATTGCAAGAGCGTCTTCCATTGTTTCGGTTTCAACAACGGTGCTCATAGCCGATAGTTTGTAGCTTGCTCCGCTATCACGTATCATTTTAATAACTTCGCCTACATATTTGCTTACACTTGTTCCTTTATCGGTTGGGAATATTGCTAAATTCATTAATACTGACATTGTTTTAATTTTTAATTATGAATTTTTAATTACTTTCTACTTTAAGAACTTTCAACTTTAAGAACTTTATGAACTTTCAACTTTATGAACTTTCAACTTGATGAACTTTCTACTTAAGAAGTGGATGATAATCACCTTTTAAACCAATTGCTTCTGCATTTCTGATATGATAAACAGTGTTTATAGCATTTTCGGCATCGGCGAGTGTAAAACCATTTCCGTTTAAAATATTTTTATAACTAACTGTATGCAAATCGGTGAAACCGCCTGAAAATTCAATTTCTTTACCATCAACAGTTATTGATCGATATGTTCTTGCTCCTGTTTCTCTAATATTTTTAGGTATTAAATTGTAATCTACACTTAATAACCAACGTACGTTTGCATGTTCTAATTTTAGAAAACCCGATGCAGAGTTATCTTTAGAAAGATGTACAATATTTTCTTTTACATCGCCAAAAATCCATGTAAGCATATCAAAAAAATGAACACCTATATTTGTTGCAATGCCGCCTGATTTTTGTTGCTCTCCTTTCCACGAAAAATGATACCATTTTCCACGACTTGTAAGGTAAGTTAAATCAATATCAAAAACCTTGTCTTTTGGAGCATTTTCTACTTCTTTTTTAAGTGCTATAATTGATGGGTGTAAACGTAACTGTAAAATAGTATAAATATGTTTATTGTTGCGTTTTTCTACTTCTTTTAGCAAATCAACATTCCAAGGATTAAGAACTAAGGGTTTTTCGCAAATAGCATGAGCATCGCTACGCAAAGCTAAACGAATGTGAGAATCGTGCAAATAGTTTGGTGTACAAATAGAAATATATTCAATTTGGTTTTCGGTGTCACGCAGTTTGTCTAAATGACGATCGAAACGCTCTGTTTCGGTAAAAAAATCTGCATCGGGAAAATAACTGTCTATTATACCAACGCTGTCAAATTTATCTAAGGCTGCAACTAAATTATTGTTTGTGTCTTTAATTGCTTGCATATGGCGAGGTGCAATATATCCTGCAGCCCCTATTAATCCAAAATTTATCATATTTTTTTGTTAAAAACTTATTGAAAGCAAATATAAATATTTTTATTGATAATTGGTTTGTGTTGTAGTAACATAATAAAATTCTATTTTAAAAAAGTTAAACTGTTCTGTTGTTAATCATTAAATTAAAAATTAAAAATTAAAAATTCAAAATTAAGAATTAAGAATTAAGAATTCAAAATTAAGAATTAAAAATTCTATTGTCATTTATCATTCGTCTCATTATC
>CAZRWZ010000248.1:0-3674 GCA_964603745.1 uncultured Bacteroidaceae bacterium
CCTTTTTTTAATCATAATTAGTGTCTGTCCATAAAGACAAGCTCTAATTAGTGCTTGGTTATAAACTCACATTTTTTTAACAAACGTAACGCAGAAATCAGATTTTATAAATATATAGGGGGTTGATTATAAAGATTTTTTCCATTTAAAATATCCCACAAATGAAAAAATAAAATAAACTGTAAATAAAATAGCAGTTACATATAAATCTTTATAAATGTAAAGTGCAACCGAAACAGAATTTATAACAATCCACAAATACCAATGTTCTATTAGTTTTCGTGCTAGCATCCATGTAGCAACAAAACTGAGTGCCGTTGTAAAAGCATCGCCGTATGGCACTGTTGAATCGGTATAAAGTAGTAGTATTCTTGAGATTGCCCCAAAAAGAATAATTGTAATCAAAGAAAGTAAAACAATTTGTTTTAAGTTTATTTTGGTAACAGGAACATCTTCTTTTTTTTCGGTTTTGCCGCCTTTGGTCCAATAAAAAACACCGTAAATACTTATTGCAACATAATAAACCTGCAAACTCATATCGGCATAAAAACCCGATTTTAAATAAACAACAACATAAAGCGAACTTGCAATAAATCCGAAAATCCACATTAAGTAGTTTTCCTTAATCTCAAAATAAAGATAAATAAAACTAATTATTGCTCCTAGAATTTCTACCCAATGTTGTATTATCCAGTTCATAAAGTTAGTTGAAAGTTCATAAAGTTGAAAGTAAAAAGTAATAAGTACATAAAACTACTTTGTACTTATTACTTTTTACTAGTTACTTAGAAAGAAAGTGCTAATTTAAACATAAAATTTATACCTGCCTGAGGAAAATAATAAACCCACGATTTTTCAATTTCGTTTACTCCATCAGTTTCGTACCATTTTCCGCCGTAGGCATTGCTTATATAATCCACATCAAATACATTGTTAATTAAAAATTGCACACTTAAGTTTGGTGCTTTTTCAAAATTCTTGTTAAAATCTAGACGAATATTATTTACAAAATATGCATCGAGTTTTCTATCATCACTCATTGTGTTATCAATATATTGTTTGCCTACGTATTTGCTAATAAAATTAAAAGTAAAATATTTTGCAAATTTATATGAAATTGTACTTGCACTTATAATATTTGGTGAATATGAAATATTTACATTGCCTAGTTCAACTTTTTCATAAGTATAATTCCAAGCAGTATCGCAATGATTATCGTAATCAACATAATCTTTAATTATATTTTTCGATAGCGTTAAATTACCTGTCCATTCAAGGTTTTTAACAGGTTTTACACCAAACATAAACTCAATTCCTGTTCGGTAACTAACATCAACATTTGTCATTATTGGATATCCAACACTATTAAGTTGACCTGTATTTACCAACTGGTTTTTATAATCCATATAATAAAGATTTACACCAAGTGCGTATTTCGATTTTGTTAACTGATAACCTGCTTCGTAATCATAAAGTGTTTCGTAAGTAGGTATTTCTGTTCCACCTCCTTTTGTTGCTTCTTTCAGGTCAGAGCGATTTGGCTCACGGTTTGCAATTCCCATTGTGGCATAAAATTTATGATTATTGTTCATAACATAGTTTACTCCAAATTTAGGATTTACAAAATTATAATCATTAGTTTGGTCTAATCTAATTAAATCATCATCGGGTCCTTCCATTTTATATGAAATCTGACGATACTGTACATCGCCATAAAACGATAATTTCTCAGTTAAACTGTATTGTAGTTTCAAAAAAGTATTAAAATCTGTTTTTGTTCCCGTATTTTTATACCACTCGTAATTGTGTTCAGTACCTGCATTTTGTTGCATCCATTTAATATACCCAAAATGGTCGCCATCATATTTATTTGCTGCAATACCAAGCGAAGCATTTATTTTATTGTAATGATAATTTAAACTTGATGTAAAACCATAAAATACATTATCTAACCATTTTTGGCGAATTAAATCGGTGTTGTTAATTGTGTCGTTGCCCGAGATAATCGGCTCTAAACCATAATCTACAAAACTATCATCATCTTTATATTGTTGATAATAACCTTTTCCTGTGGTTGCGTGCAAATTAGCATTTAAACTTAGCTTTTTAGAAATTTCTCTTGTGTAAAGTAATTGATAATGATTTTGCCAATAATTATCGGTTTGACCATCATAAAATTGTTGATTACCATTATTGTCGTAATACTCACCTGCCGGATTAAAATTTCTGATACTATCAATCATATAATCAGGAACACCCCACCAAGTAATGCCTGTTTGTTGTTTCCCTAACATTACAACTGCTTTTAATAAATTCTTCTCATCATAATAAGAACCCGATAAATACATAGATTGATGATCGGAAAAACCTCTATCGATATAAGCGTCAGCATTTAACTTGCTGTAACGAACATCAAAACTAAACTTGTTTTTAATTAAACCCGTACCTGCCGAAACGCTTTCTTTAAAAGTATTGAACGAACCTGCCGTAAAACCCAAATTTGCATATGGTTTTGGTTCAATTGTAATAGTTTGAAAATTTATTGAAGCTCCAAAACTTGCCGCACCATTTGTTGATGTTCCCACACCACGCTGAATTTGTATTGCATTTACCGATGAAGAAAAATCAGGCATATTAACCCAATAAACTCCCTGTGATTCTGCATCGTTTAGCGGTATTCCGTTAACAGTAACATTTATTCTACTCATATCCGTACCACGTATTCGCATTCCTGTATAACCGTTTCCTGTTCCTGTTTCCGATGTTGCCACAACTGATGGTGTTAACGAAAGCATAAAAGGAATATCGGCATTTGTGTTTTGCTTATCGATATCTTTTTTGTCGAGATTTGTTTGTGCAACAGGTGTAAATTCATTTGCTTTAATTGCCGAAACAATCACTTCCTCAGACATAATTGCACTTTGTTTTAGTGAGAAATCAAGTTTTTCATCTTTTGTTAAAGATATTTTCTTACTTACTTCTTCATAAGATAAAAAACTTACAATAATTTCGTAATCACCTTGTTTTAAGTTGGTAATTTTAAACTCTCCATTGCTGTTTGTTGATGTCCCAATATAGGTCCCTTTTACTAAAACCGAAGCTCCTGGCATTGGGTTTTGTTGTTCATCAGTAACTTTTCCCGAAATAGAAAAAGTTTGTGCATTCATTGCTATCACCGATAGCATCATTAATAAAAAATTAAATTTTTTCATTTTTAAACGATTTAAATTAAACAATCGTTCTCTTTGCAATCATTTTATTATTTCAACTAAAGTATTCCCCCTTTAAAGGGGGCTAGGGGGATTTTGATTACCCAACTTTTTAAAAAACAACAAATTTCACAAAAAGAACACAAATTAATAAATCGAATAAAAAGTGCTAATAATAAATTGTTGGGATAATTTTTGAATTTCCTGCGTCGGCATTACCCGTATCAGGTTCAAAGGATTTTATCTCAGCCAAATTTGGCACTCCTATTCGTAATTGAGTGCAAAGGTATGTAAAAGAATTTATAATTGAGAATTTATAATTAATAATGTTTGAGAGGATATAAATTTAGATACTCTAAGTGTTTAGAATAAAACACCTTATGTTTTTTTAATTAAAAGAGAAAAAAGATATTATACTTAGGGTCTGCTGAAAAGCTCTGAGGTGTATTAGATTTTTATTTTCTG
>CAZRWZ010000249.1:0-2423 GCA_964603745.1 uncultured Bacteroidaceae bacterium
TTCCTTCAAATGCAAAACTTAAGATAGGGTAAGCATTGTCGTCTGTTGAAATTAAGATGTAACCTCCATCAACAAAATTAAATGCATAAATCACATCATAACCTTTGTAATTAATTGTTTCGATGTTGCTAACAACATTATTAAAATCCTTTTTTTGAGATTTCATGTAGTTTTGTGCAACTTTTTTTGCTTTTTCCACAGGTACATTGTCTGCAAATGTAATTAGTGAAAAAATTACCAATAATAAAAATAAAGTAATTCTTTTCATAATAAATACTGTTTTTAATTAAAAATGAGGTCTTTATAAATAGTGTTTGCATTTAATTTATTGAATATTGCCGACCCCAATTAAGCTCTTTTCAATAAAACTAGGTACAATATTACGATTTTTTTTTTATTTTTCAAAATAAAAGTATGCTATTTTTATAACAAATTATAATCAATGAAACAAGATTACAAGTTCCTATTTTTAAAGAAAACTTCTGAAAAAGCTGCTATTTAAGGATATTAAGAGCTTTTTATCCTTATCATATGGTAAATTAACAGAGTCTTATTAAAATTCTATTACTAAAACTTCTCATCATATTTTGTCCAAATAAAATCGCCTAAATTCCAAGCGGCTTTAACAGCTTCTTCTCCGCATTTATTAGTATATTCAGTTAGATTTTCTTTTCGTTTATTAATGTCTTTTTCAGATAAAATATCTTTTTCAAAATTTGCTTGATTATCAAAATACTTTTGTTGCATAGGGTCAAAAATATTACGAACATCGTAGCGTATCTCGCCCCAGCGATGTGCTGCAAGTGTTCCCATACGGTTAAATGCCCACCAAGCACTTTCGCGGGTAAATCCGTTTGTTCTGCCGGGTGTTTTGTAAGATTTTGGCAAATCGTTAACTCCACAATAAACAGGAACATAAACCGATGTAGCAATGTTATCTTGTGCTAACCAAACTACTCCGCCAAGTTCATCGGGTAACCAATTGCGACATTGTATAATTGTTCCGTACATTGTGTACCAACGAGCAATTGTGCGTTCGCCAAGCCAACCCCAACCACCGTTTATTTTGTGCAGTTTGTTTGCATCGTAAGGCATAAATGGATTTGCCAAAGGCGAAATAACTGTTTTTCCGCTGTCGTTTGTTACAGTTAAGTTTTTTGTCATATCAAAATCTGTTCCTTCGTAATAATCTTGAAAAACCATAATCATATCTGCAACAGAAACAGGCTTGTCAGGTTTTACTGAGAAAGGATAATTTTCTGCATTTGGGTCTAATTTTAGCGATGGTGCTAATAAATCAAAAACTCGCCATTCTCTTCGGCGTGCTGCAAGCGAATGTCTATTGGCATAAGCATAGCAAAACTGAAACTCGCCTTTTGTTTTATCCCAAAAGCCAAGTTCTTCGGCTACTTTATACACATTTGCCGAAGCCATAAAATAATCTTTATCTTTTAAATTGATTTTTTTTATTGTACTTGCGTTTGCATTAACAGCAATTTCATCATCGGGTACACGCTGTGCCACCCAAACAGCTCCTACTTTTCCTTTTCCGGGACCAACAATCTCGAAATGCCACACCTCATTTTTATCGGCTATTGTAAGGCATTCGCCTTCGTCGTTCCAACCATATTCTTTTGTTAATTCATCGGCTAATTGTATTGCCTCACGTGCTGTTGTGCAGCGTTGCAACATAAATTTCACTAATCGCTGACAATCAATTTTTCCTGCACTTGAATGCAATTCTTCTTTGCCACCAAAGGTAGATTCTCCAATTGCCAGTTGTTTTTCGTTCATGCAAGGATATGCAGTATTTACAAATTTATAAGTATGTTCTTTTTCTGGAATTTCACCAATTTTTGTGTGCTTGTATGTTGGCATTGCAAAATCATTGCATTGTTCACGTTTATAAACGTCAGTTTTTGTTCCTTTCGGATTATCCTTTGCAGGAACAATATCCATCCACGAACGTGTTCGGTGACTATCGTCTGTGTGTGATGTCATTACAGAACCATCAGCCGAAGCTTTTTTGCCTACTGTTATTGTTGTGCAACCTTCGGGTACTCCACCCTCCCAATCACATTTTTCTTGTGCAAACATGCTTGTTGCAATAATTACTAAACTTATTAATGTTAATTTTTTCATATTTTATTTTTTTATGGCACTAATTCACGAATTATTAATCAATCCACCCTGCCCTCCCGATACTCGGGACAGCCTCTTTTCAAAAGGGGATTAGGGTATCTCTTTGTTATATTATCACTTAAAATATTTCACTTTACAAACTTGATGAACTTTCAACTTGATGAACTTTCAACTTGATGAACTTTCAACTTGATAAACTTTCAACTTGATAAACTTTCTACTAAAATATCATTTCTTTTTATCTTTAAGATAGATTTCTGCAATTTTTTTAATTGATTGTT
>CAZRWZ010000249.1:2523-3656 GCA_964603745.1 uncultured Bacteroidaceae bacterium
TATCATTTCTTTTTATCTTTAAGATAGATTTCTGCAATTTTTTTAATTGATTGTTCAACCGATTTGAAATTAAAATCAATTTTATCTAAAATCTTTTTGTTGGAATATTCTAATTTTTTATGTGCTGTTATTGCAGATTGTTTTGTTATTACAGGCTTTTGGTTAAACAAAATACTTTTTGCAAATTCTAATCGCCAAGCTATTGATGTTAAATTTTTATTTGCATAAACCGATGGCTTTTTAACTCCTAAGTATTTTGCTATTAATGAAAAAATATTTTCATAAGACAAATTTTCTGATGAAATAATAAAATTCTCAGCAAAAGCATTTTTCTCCATTAAAACAATCATTATCTCAACTAAGTCACTAACATCAACAAAACCGGTTATTCCTTTTGTGTAGAATTTCAAACCATTATCTACAGTAGAAAAAATTACAGAACTACTACTGTTCCAATTTCCTGCACCTAAAATAACAGATGGATTTACTATTACAGCATTTAATCCTTCGGCAATTCCTCGCCATACTTCTTGCTCGGCAAAATATTTAGATTTTGAATATGCCGATGTACTTTTTGTGTCTTCCCATTCGGTTTGTTCTGTAATTGGCTCACTATTTTTTGATGTGCCAAAACTAGCAATAGAACTTACATAACAAAGTTTTTCTACATTATTCTGCAAAGCAAAGTTTATAATTGTTGCCGTTCCATCAATATTTACTTCAAGCATTTTTTCTTTATCTTTTTTCTGATAAGAAACCAATGCAGCACAATGATAGATTTCATCTATATCATTAAGTTTATCTTCTAAATCAATAATATTTGTAATATCTACATCAATCCAATTAATTTTTTCGAATAATTCTTGATAGCTTTTTGTATAATATGAAAATATCTTAAGAGTGTTCTTAATATTTGATTTCAATCTTTTGCTTGCAAATAATTCATTATTAAATAATGATAAGCTGTAAAGCAAATGTGCTCCTACTAATCCTGTGCCTCCTGTTATAAAAATTCTTTTCATAAATAAAATAATGCACTAAGTTTTGTAACAAAAAAAAGCCACTCGAAAGTGGCTTAAATTTGGTGACCGAGCCGAGGTTCGAACTCGGGACCCTCTGCTTAAAAGGCAGAT
>CAZRWZ010000250.1:0-3643 GCA_964603745.1 uncultured Bacteroidaceae bacterium
ACATAAATATCTAAGGTCTAATATCTTTTAACTTTTTAGAAGCTGAAAGCGAGATGCACTAAAAGTGCATAGTTTTAATTACATTTGTGACCAATAAATCCGCATAAATTTCCGAAAAGCTAGATGGATTGAGTATGTCAACAATTATTGCTTTGTTGCAGAAGGTATAAGGCATTTGTCGTTCTCCCATTTTCCTATTAACTTTTCTTGTGGGATTACATTTCCGTTGCAATCTAAAAAATCACCATTTTTATTTTTTTTTATTATGTACATTTCACCCGATTTTATTTCACGTATAATAATTTGTTCAAATTCTTTTTTCGATGCATTTTGATTAATTATATAATTATGTATGCCTATTTCATTATTAAATAAATCCATTTGCGATGATATTTTATCGGGGATTGTTCCGTCTTCGTACTTGTGTTTTTTATAATAAATATAATTTCCTTTTTCGTGTTTTTTGCCTAATTTTCTGGCAGCTTTAACACCTATTTCTTTCGATAAAACCCCAATAAAATAGGCATGACGAAAAGCATCAACCTGACCGCCATTGGCATCGCCATCTAACAAATTTGTATTTTTTATAGAATCTGATAAAACTTGTGTTTCTGTAGCAATTTTAAATGCTTTTTTTGCTTTAAATACATGAAAAATTACCCAGCATTTTTCTGGTCTGGGAAGTTTAAAAAAACTTTTTATCGACGAGTTTTGTGCGTTTGTATTAAAAGAAATGAGAAACCCTATTAAAATTATTATTTTGATAAAGTTTCTCATTTCAAGTATTGAGATATATTAATTTATAGAAATATTCTATGTGCTTGCTTTTAATCTGTCATTATAACTAAATATTTTGAAGCTGTCCAAAATTCTGTTGGGTTGGTAATAATTATTTTATCAAGTTTTCCTTCGCCTTCTAAGGTGTAAGAATCTGATGGGTGGCTTGTTACAATTTTTCCTTTTTTTGAATAAACAGAAATTTCTTTAGTGTTTCTAATATCTATTTTGGTAAAATATTCTTTGTTAAATTTATCTTTTAATTTAGCAATTTTACCCATTCCTATAAAACCCCCTTCTTTAGTTATAACCTCGTTTGCAATTAATTCTTTTTTTGTGCCGATAACATAATATGCTGTGTTAATTACATCGTCTTTTTCGTCTAACATTACATCTTTTTCTTCGTTGTCCATTTCCAAATCGGCAATTTCGGTAGATAAATCTTCTACTTTAATATTTAAAACAGCTAGCTGTTCGTTTAATTCAGAAATTTCTGCATTTTTCAATTTTAATTGTTCTTCAAAAAGTTTAATTGTTTTTTCAAGTTGAGCAATTTTTTTGTTAGAACCATTATATTTGCTTTTCAATCTTTTTAATTTTTTTCGGTTTTCTATCATTAATTTATAGATTGCATCAATATCTTGTTGAATTTGCTCTTTATTGTCAGCAGACAATTCTCCATTAGAATTTTTATTTACTGTTATAATATTTTCTTTAGCTTTAATTTTGTTTAAATTTTCTTGAATTTCGTTAAAGTCATTCATAAAATTTAGAATTTCGTCTCCTTTTACATTCGATAAGCCTTGTAAACTATCTGCTTTAGCTTGTAGTTGAGTGTATTCAGTTGATTCTTTAACATCAGTACAAGAAAGTACTGTAAACATTGTTACTATTGATAAAAAGATTAGTTTTTTCATGATTTTTTAGATTTAGAGATTATAAATTCGATTATTTGATTATACATTTGTTTTATTTCAATTCCTTGTTCTTTTAACTGCTGAGGTATTATACTTTCTGAACTCATACCCGGCACAGTATTTATTTCAATAAAAACAGGTTCGCTATTTTCTATAATATAATCAATACGAACAACGCCTTTGCAGTTCAATATTTTATATATTTCTTTTGTTCTGTTTTGAACCTTTTCTGTTATTTCTTTATCAATTCTTGCAGGGGTTATTTCTGTTGATTTTCCTTCGTATTTTGCTTCGTAGTCAAAAAAATCATTTTCGCTAATAATTTCTGTTGGTTGCAAAACCTGTAATCCTTTTGAATGCTCGTAGCAACCGCATGTAACTTCAGTTCCATCAACAAACTGTTCAATCATTACCTCATTATCTTCGGCAAATGCTTTTTTTATAGCAGGTAATAAATCATTTTTAGATTTTACTTTTGAGATACCAAAACTTGAGCCACCGGCATTAGGTTTTACAAAGCAAGGCAATTGTGTTTTGTTGATAATTGCCTCAATATCAATTTTATCATTAGCTCTAAGCATATATGCTTTTGCAGAGTTAATACCTTCGTATTCTAAAACAGCTTTGCAGTAGTACTTATTAAAACTTATTGCAGAAATTAAAGAATCGGGGGTAGAATATGGTATTTCTAACAATTCAAAATAGGCTTGCAATTTACCATCTTCTCCGGGAGTGCCGTGTATTGCTATTAAAGCAAAATCAAATTTTATTTTTTGATTATTATATTTAAAACTAAAATCGTCTTTATTTACAATTGTATCGCAAAATTCATCGCTTGTAACTGTCCAATCAGAACCTTTTACATATACAGTAAAAGTATTAAAGTCGTGTTTAATAAGCTTTCGTACTTGCTCTGCACTTTGCAGCGATATTACTGATTCAGAAGAATCTCCCCCAGCTAAAATTGCTATATTTAGTTTCATTAAATAAATTAAATTTTATCAAAAGTCAAATGTACATTAAAATCAATTCTAAAATAAAAGAAAATCTTAATTTTTTATTAAAAAATCTTAACTAGGTTAAATTTAATCAACAAAAAAACAGTTAAAAAACTCATTTTTATAAGTTTTCTTAAGGATTTAAGATTTTCTACTTTTTCTTTTTCCATTTTTATTTGCTTAAAATTTTAAACTCTAAAAAGAAAAAATAAACCCGTATAAATTCCCTAAAGGCTAAATGGATTGAGTATATTAAAAAAAAGTTGTATCTATGTAAAAAAATTTAAATTTATTTATATTATGAAATACTATTTTTTAATTATTACGGCTTTACTTTTATTTTCTTGCGAAAATACTAAAAATACTGATGGAACTTCTGATGCAAACGACACCACATCTATTGCAAAATCAGAGTATAAAATAATAAATGCAAGCGATTTTAATTCTTTAGCAGAAAATTTTATTGATAAAGAAATAATATTAGAAGGCACATGTATTCATGCCTGCAAGCATGGTGGCGGAAAAATGCATATTGTAGGTACAGATTCTGATGTTAGTGTTGTGGTTATGGCTACAGAGCAAAGCGGAAAATTTAATACAGAAATGGAAGGAATAAAATATAATATTCTTGGAAAAGTTATTGAAACAAGAATTGATTCTGCATATCTAGCAAAAAAAGAACAAGAATTGTTAACAGGCGAAGCTGAAAGCGGCGAAGGATTAAAACACAGACATGACAAAGAAAACGAAGATGCCGATGCAACTATGGAGTTAGAAATGAAATTAGCTAAACTTGATGCAATTCGTGAAGAAATAAAAGAAAGCAAAAAAGCGTATCTGTCTAATTTTACTTTTGAATGTATTTCTTTTGAAAAGATAAAAGAATAGTATTCTACGGTTTAACATCTGGTTTGATATCTTTTAGTTTGCCAAAACAATCCCCCTAACCCC
>CAZRWZ010000251.1:0-3621 GCA_964603745.1 uncultured Bacteroidaceae bacterium
GCATTAGCTATATTATAAAGAATATAAACCGCACCTGCAATATCGTCAAATGGTGTTGAACTCCACCAACAAGTCCCTGCTTTCCAATTGCCAAATACTCCAACATTACCACTACGATAACCAGCTGGTAGAGCAGTAAATCCGCTACTGTTATCAGCTCCTGTATTTGGGCTATCCCAGTGAACTGTGCCTGCTTCTTTCATTTTACCTCCTGCAATATCAGATCCTCCTAAATGATTTATAATTGCTTCCCATTCGGCATCGCTTGGTAAATGCCAACCATCAGGGCATATACCTTGATTATCAACATTGTCTTTTTCCCAATTATGTGCAATTGCAGCGGCATAAGTGTATAAAGCACCAAATGTTTCACCCTCATTATTTGCATTATTATTAAAATAACAATAATAATCAGTATTGTTATTATCCTCTAAATCTCCCCATTCTGTATTGTCTGTAAGATTTGTTATAGGATCTCCATTTGGATATTTTGTTACTGCCAAATTCTCAGCCATCCAACATTGACTACCAATTTCTACGGTATTATATGTGTTTCCATCAATATCTGTAATTTGGTCGCCACAAGTAAACTCCGATATTGTTTCGTAATAAATGCTATCAATATCTAAAATAGGTATCGAAATTGTACTATTATCTATTTTTCTTATTATCATATTTGTTTGAGAAAACAAATTTATATTTAAAGAAAAAACTATAATTATTAAAACTATTTTTCTCATAAGATTATTATTTTAAGATTATTATTTTTTTTGTTGTTATATTATTTTCATTCTGAATTTTTACAAAATAATTTCCTGCTGCTAAATTAGAATTGTAATTTAAAAAATAAGTGCCAATATTTTTATTAGCATTAAATAAATTCTTTATTAAACGCCCATCAGCAGCTATAATAGAAATATTAACACTTCCTTTTTGGTTTACCTGATAATTAATTTTAAAATTTCCGTTTGAAGGGTTTGGATAAATTAAAACATCAATATTCGATAACTTGTCTTCTTCTTTAACAAGCGTAGAAATATTATAATTATATTTTCTGATATCGGATATTGCCCATGTTAATATACTTTCATCGGTTTTGTGCAAAATCATATTATTATTAGAAAATGTTATTTTACTTACACTCGATAATGGATATTCGTTAACTACACCATCATTAAAATAAACAAAAAGGCTTTGTGCATTTGTGTTTATTATTGATATTATAAGTAAAATCATTAATAAAAATGTCCCTTTTTTCATATGTATAGATTTTATTGTTTAACTTACATTAAAAACAAAGTTAATTATTTTTTTGTAAAACAAAAATAACAATTTCATCTAATTACTAACAAAATTCCCTAATAATTTTTTAAATTTGCTAACTAATTATTAAAATTGATTATATGGCTACAACAGCAGATTTTAAAAATGGATTATGTATCGAATTTAAAAACGGACTTTATTCGATAGTTTCGTTTCAACATGTTAAACCAGGCAAAGGACCTGCTTTTGTTAGAACAAAGCTTAAAAATTTAGAAACAGGTAAAGTAATCGACAATACATTTACAGCTGGTTTTAAAATAAATACTGTTAGAATAGAAAGAAGACCACATCAATATTTATATAAAGATGGCGAAGATTTTGTTTTTATGCATAACGAAACTTTTGAACAAATAAATATTATTAATACCCTTATAGACAATCCATTACTGTTAAAAGAAGGTATGAATGTAGAAATTGTTTTTCATGCAGAAGTTGAGCAAGTTTTACAAGTAGATTTACCTCCTTTTGTTGAAATGGAAGTAACATATTCCGAACCTGGATTAAAAGGAGATACATCTTCATCTACCGCTTTAAAAAAAGCTACTCTTGATACCGGATTAGAAATTATGGTGCCTCTATTTGTTGAAACAGGAGATAGAATTAAAGTAGATACACGAGATACTTCTTATTCTGAAAGAGTAAAATAAATTATACAAAATGCTCTTAGGGGCATTTTTGTTTTATAAAATACACATAAATGAAATTTTCTAGAGCATACACATTAAAAGAAATATCAGACATTGTTGATATTGAGATAATTGGAAACAAAGATATTCCTGTATTAGGAATTAACGAAATCCATATGGTAGAAAATGGGGATATTACTTTTGTAGATCACCCAAAATATTACGACAAAGCTCTTAATTCTAATGCTACAATAATAATTATAAACAAAAAAGTTGATGCCCCCAAAGGAAAAGCTTTGTTATACACCAAAGATCCTTTTAAAGCATACAATAAAATAACAAGCACTTTCAACCCATTTGTTGCGGCATCTGCTTCAATAAGCGGCAGTGCAACAATAGGCGAAGGCACTGTAATTCAGCCAGGTGCATTTGTTGGTAATAATGTAAAGCTTGGTAAAAACTGCTTAATCCATTCAAATGTAAGCATTTACGATGATGTTATTATAGGCGATGATGTTATAATTCATGCCAACTCTGTTATTGGAGGCGATGCATATTATTTTCAGAAACGTGAAGATGGCTGGCATAAAATGCACACTTGTGGCAATGTAATACTTAAAAACAAAGTTGAAATAGGTGCTGTTTGCACCATAGATCGTGGCGTTTCAGGAGATACAATAATTGATGAAGGAACAAAATTTGATAATCATGTTCAGGTTGGACACGATACACATATAGGTAAACACTGTTTAATTGGGGCTTTTTGTGCTATTGCTGGGGTTACAGTTATAGAAGATAATGTTCTTATTTGGGCTCGTGTAGCTATTAATAAAGACCTTGTTATAAAAGAAGGAGCAACAATTTTAGCTACTTCGGCTGTTGATAAAAGTCTAGAAGGAAACGGAAAAGTTTATTTTGGTGCACCTGCCGAAGATGTTCGTAAAAAATGGCGTGAAATGGCAGCAATAAGAAAATTACCTGAAATTATTAAAAAATTAAATCTATAATGGCTTTAATTAAATCTGTTAGAGGATTTACTCCAAAATTTGGTAAAAATTGTTATTTAGCCGAAAATTGCGTTGTTATTGGCGATGTTATTATGGGTAATGATTGCAGTATTTGGTTCTCTACTGTTATTCGTGGCGATGTAAATTCAATTAAAATTGGCAACAAAGTTAATATTCAAGATGGCAGTGTTTTACATACTCTATATCAAAAATCTACTATAGAAATTGGTGATAATGTTTCGGTAGGCCATAATGTAACAATTCATGGTACAAAAATTGAAAATAATGTACTTATTGGCATGGGTTCTACCCTATTAGATGATGCTCTTATTGGAGAAAATTCTATTATTGCTGCGGGGTCCTTGGTTTTATCTAATACAATTGTTGAACCAAACAGTATTTATGCCGGTGTACCTGCCAAAAAGATTAAAGATATTGAGCCAAAACAGTCTAAAGAAATGATACAAAAGATTGCCAAAAATTACTTAATGTATTCTGATTGGTATAAATGATGTACTTAGGGTCTGCTGATAAACGCATAAAAGCTTAGCTTTTAAACTGTTTAAAACAGAATATCCCATTGTAAGTGCAAACTTTTTAATAGTATATCCTTATAAGTTTGCATTTACAAATGTTAAAATCATAGTTTTATCTTCTTCAATTTG
>CAZRWZ010000252.1:0-3609 GCA_964603745.1 uncultured Bacteroidaceae bacterium
TTACCCCACTCATTTTTATAAAAAAAAATCTTAAAAAGCAAAATCCATTGAGAACATTAGATTTCAAAAAAAAACATTAAATTTGAGCCCAATAAAATATGCCTATTTTTAAACTAAATATTGATAATTACACTTTTCCAAACCCAGAATTTGCTAACAATGATGGTTTATTGGCATTAGGTGGCGATTTATCCGTAGGCAGATTATTAAATGCCTATGCCAACGGGATTTTTCCATGGTTTAACGAAGATGATCCTATTTTGTGGTGGTCGCCAAATCCACGATTTGTACTTTATCCAAAAGAATTTAAAGCCAAAAAAAGTTTATTGCAGAAAATACGCAATTCTAATTTTGATATAAGATTTGATTACGATTTTAAATCTATTATAAACGCTTGTGCCACAACAAAGCGACTACACGAAGAAGGAACTTGGATTACAAATGAAATGGAACAAGCATATATAAATTTATATGCCACTGGTGCTGCTCATTGTGTTGGTGTTTACGAAAACAATAAATTAGTTGGTGGTTTATATGGTGTGCAAATAGGCAATGTTTTTACGGGAGAATCTATGTTTAGCCTAAAATCTGACACTTCTAAAATTGCCTTATACAAGCTATGCCAAAATGCCGATAATTTTGGTGTTCAGCTTATTGATGTGCAAATAGAAACCCCTCATTTAGTAAGTCTTGGTGCTAAAGGTATCAACCGCAATAAATTTATTTCACAACTTGAGAAATCTTACAAACAAACTAAATTTGAAAAATGGCAATAATCTAAAAGTATAAAATCCAATAAGCTATGTGGTTTTAAGAATATTTTTGTTTATTGTAAAAAAATAATTAATCGTAGTTATCTTTAATATTAATTATATTATTAAATTTGTGAATAAAACATTTGTAAAATATGTCATCAGAAAATATAATAGAATTAACTAATGCGTCAATCTATCAGAGAGATAATTTAGTATTATCAGAAGTTAATTTCACATTAAAACGAGGCGAATTTTTGTATTTAATAGGAAGAACCGGCAGTGGTAAATCCAGTTTGCTAAAAACACTTTATGCCGAACTTCCATTAAAAGAAGGAGAAGGAAGAGTAGATGAATTTAATTTGCGAACACTTAAATTTAAGAAAACACCTTTCTTAAGACGAAAAATTGGAATTGTATTTCAAGACTTTCAATTGCTTACCGATAGAGACATTAGAAAAAACCTACTTTTTGTATTAAAAGCAACAGGTTGGAAAAACAAAACAGAAATTGAAGAACGAATACTAGAAGTTCTAAAGAAAGTTAATTTAGAAGATAAACTATACAAAATGCCAAGTCAACTATCTGGAGGCGAGCAACAACGTGTTGTAATTGCACGAGCCATGCTAAATCACCCCGATATTATATTAGCCGATGAGCCTACAGGAAATTTAGACCCTGAAACATCAGAAGAAATTCTTAATATATTGATGGAGATAAAAGAAAGTGGTACAGCAATTTTAATGGCTACACATAACTATAATATATTAAAGAAATTTCAACAAGAAACCTACAAATGCGAAAAAGGGAAACTTATAAGAGTAGATAGCGATACACCTATAGATTTTAGCTTATTCGATTAAAAAACAAAATATGAGAGTACATTTTATAGCAATTGGAGGTGCCGCAATGCACAACTTAGCAATTGCTTTGCATAAAAAAGGATATACAGTTACTGGTTCAGATGATGAAATTTTTGAACCATCAAAAAGCAGATTAAACAAATATGGTTTATTACCTAAACAAATGGGTTGGAATCCGCAAGTAATTACAAAAGATATAGATGCTGTAATACTTGGCATGCATGCACTTTTAGATAATACAGAACTTGCAAAAGCTCAAGAAATAGGTCTAAAAATTTATTCTTACCCCGAATATATTTACGAGCAAAGTAAAAATAAAAAAAGAATAGTAATTGGTGGCAGCCACGGAAAAACCACAATTACATCAATGATACTTCATGTGTTTAAATATCATAATATTAAATTTGATTATTTAGTAGGAGCACAAATTGAAGGTTTTGAAACAATGGTAGGGCTTAGTGAAAATGCCGAATACATTGTAATTGAAGGCGATGAATATTTGTCGTCGCCTTTAGACAGAAAACCAAAATTCCATCATTACATGCCTCATATAGCATTGCTTACAGGCATTGCATGGGACCATATAAATGTTTTTCCTACATTCGAAAATTATGTTGAACAATTTAAAAAATTTACCGATTTAATTGAAAAAAATGGAAGCTTAATTTATTATGATGGCGATAAAGAAATAAATAAAATATCGGATAAATTAAGAGATGATATTGAAAAATATCCATATCAAGCACACAAAAATATTATTGAAAATAATAAAACATATTTAATTGTTGAGGATAAAAAAATAGAACTTCAAGTTTTTGGTAAACATAATTTAGAAAATATTAATGGGGCAAAAAACATTTGTAATTTAGCTAATATTAGCGATAAAATGTTTTATGAAGCAATAACACATTTTGGGGGAGCAGCAAAAAGATTACAGACCTTAAAATCAAGTGAAAATACTGATGTGTTTTTAGACTTTGCACATTCGCCATCTAAACTTAAGGCAACAATTAATGCTGTAAAAGAACAATATAACGATAGAGAACTAATTGCGTGTATGGAATTACACACTTTTAGTAGTTTAAAAAAAGAATTTTTGCCGCAATATAAAGATACAATGAAATCTGCCGATAAAGCTTTTGTATATTTTAATCCGGAAACCATTAAACATAAACATTTAGATGAAATATCAAAAGAACAGGTAAAAACAGCATTTGCAAGTAAAAATATTGAAGTTTTTACAGACTCAGATTTGTTAGTAAAAGCTCTATTAAGAATAAATTACCATAAAAAGAACTTGCTTTTAATGAGTTCTGGTAATTTTGATGGTGTAAATTTTAAAGAATTTGCAAAGAAAATTGAGTAAACTACTTGGTAATTAATCATATATAATTTTTTTACAAAAAAGTTTCAAATATTTTTTGAAGTTTAAAAAAACAGTATTACATTTGCATTCCCTTTTGGGAAAAAATGTTCTATGGCCCGTTCGTCTAGTGGACTAGGACGCCAGGTTTTCATCCTGGAAACAGGGGTTCAATGCCCCTACGGGCTACTAAAGCTGCCGAAAGGCAGCTTATTTTTTTAATAATTAACTAATTTCTTGATTTGGTATGTAATTTTAACTATCTTTGCAAACCAAAATTTAGAATAATAAAAAATATAATATCATGGCAAATCATCAATCTGCTAAGAAAAGGATTAGACAAAGCGAGAAGAAAAGATTGCATAATAAATTGTATGCTAAATCTACAAGAAATGCAGTTAAAAGTTTAAGAGATTTAACTAACAAAAAAGAGGCAGAAGGAAAACTTCCTGAAGTTTACTCTATGTTAGACAAATTAGCTAAACGAAATATTATTCATAAGAATAAAGCAGCTAATTTAAAAGGTAAATTAACAAAACATGTTGCAGCATTGTAAGGTGTTTTAATAATAATAAAAAAGCCCTTTGAAATTTTTCAAAGGGCTTTTTTTATGTCTAAATTTTCATAAAAA
>CAZRWZ010000253.1:0-3579 GCA_964603745.1 uncultured Bacteroidaceae bacterium
TTTTATCTTCTTCAATTTGAGGTATGTATATACATCTGCATTTCAGAAAATAAAAATCTAATGCACCTCAGAGCTTTTCAGCAGACCCTAAGTAGTATCTGCTTTTAAAACCCAAACTTGTAGATTTTAAGATGAAATAAAGAAATAAAATTAGTAAATCGTAAATCAAAATTATACCTTTGTAGTCTTTATTTTCAAAATATATTATTATGTCGATACGAGCAAAAAATATCACTAAGTTATACGGAAAGCAAAAGGCATTAAACAATGTTAGTTTTGAAATAAAAACAGGCGAAATTGCCGGTTTTATTGGACCAAACGGAGCAGGAAAATCTACAATGATGAAAATTATTACAGGTTTTATTCCGCAAAGTTCTGGCGATGTTTTCATTAACGGTAAAAATATTCTCGACGATAATATCGAAATAAGAAAATTAATTGGATATTTACCCGAGCATAATCCTCTTTATTTAGATATGTATGTTAAAGAATATTTGCAATATACAGGCGGATTATATCTGCCTGCAAAACAAGTAAAAACCGAAGTAGATAAAATGATTTCGCTAACAGGTTTAGAAAGAGAAAAAAACAAAAAAATTGCAGCACTTTCTAAAGGATATCGTCAAAGAGTTGGCTTAGCACAAGCACTTATTCATAAGCCTGAAATATTAATTCTTGATGAGCCAACATCGGGCTTAGACCCTAATCAAATTATTGAAATAAGAAACCTTATTTCTGAAATAGGAAAAGAAAAAACAATTATGCTCTCTACTCACATAATGCAAGAAGTAGAAGCTATTTGCGATAAAATTATTATAATAAATAAAGGTAATATTGTTACTGATGACACATCGGCAAACATTAAAAAAGAAACTGCCGAAAACGAAAATGTTGTTATAATTGAGTTTGGCAACGAGATTAAAAAAGAACAATTATTAAAACTTGATTCTGTTGTTGATATAAAAAATATAGAAAATAATAAATGGGCTGTTGTAGGCGAAAAAAATATTGATATAAGGCAATTACTTTTCCAATTTGCCGTTGATACAGATAATACGGTTTTATCGATGCAAAAACAAGAAAAATCGCTTGAAGATTTATTTATTGAAGTAACAAAATAAGCAAAGTCCTTTATGGAAAAAACTATATATTTGAAAGCTCCACTTGGCACTAATATTATATTAGCTATTATTGGGCTTGTATTTTTGTTTTCAGGAATTTATTCTTTTGCATATCAATCTGTTGAAAACCAAACTAACTATTATGCTCTTGCATATTCTATTTTAGGAATGAATATATTTGTAGCGATTTTTAATACCAAACTCTTTGGCAACAAAAAATTTATTAAGTTTACTGATAAGTTTATTGAGATAAAAAGATGGACAATTACAAAACTTATAAAAATTAAAATAGAAGAAATTAAAGAAATAAAGTTTATAGCCTCAAGAGTATCAATAAAATATGCCGATACGCAAGAACTTATAAATTTAGATTGGGTTTCTAGCGGTAGTAGAACAGAACTTTCTTTAGCTCTAAAAGAACTTTCAGAAACTAAGGGCTTTTTATACGAGGTAATAAATATTTTTGATAAATTTAAGGGTAAAGAATTGTAATGAAACTGAGTGTAATAATAGTAAACTATAATGTTAAGCATTTTTTAGAACAATGCTTACACTCTGTTTTTGCATCAAAAAACATAAATTTCGATGTTTATGTTGTTGATAACAACTCTGTTGATGGCTCTTGTGCAATGGTAAAGGAAAAATTTCCGCAAGTAAAACTTATCGAAAATAAAGATAATGTAGGTTTTTCAACAGCTAATAATCAAGCAATTAAACTTTCGGAAGCTGACTACGATTTGTTGCTAAACCCCGATACAATAGTAGAAGAAGATACTTTTGAAAAGGTAGTCCGCTTTATGGATGAGCACCCTGATGCAGGTGGGCTTGGAGTGAAAATGATTGACGGTAGCGGTAAATTTTTACCAGAAAGTAAACGTGCTTTACCCACGCCCGATGTAGCTTTTTATAAAATATTCGGTTTATCGAAATTATTTCCAAAATCTAAAAAATTTGGTAAATATCATTTATCTTATCTCGACAATAACCAAACTCATAAAATTGATGTGCTTTCGGGTGCATTTATGCTTTTGCGAAAATCGGTAATTAACCAAATTGGAGCATTAGACGAAGATTATTTTATGTATGGTGAGGATATAGATTTATCGTACAGAATTACAAAAGCAGGCTACCAAAATTACTATTTTTCTGATACTACAATTATTCACTATAAAGGCGAAAGCACTAAAAAAGGAAGTATAAATTATGTCCGCATTTTTTATAATGCAATGATAATTTTTGCACGTAAACATTTTAGCGGAAAAAATGCAGGGCTTTTTATTGCTTTAATAAATTTTGCAATTTATTTTAGAGCCGGTATGGCTTTGCTTTCTCGCTTTGTTAAAAATTTAATTCTACCTGTGTTAGACGCAATAATTATTGCAGTAAACTTTGTTGGCATTAAATATTTGTGGGAAAATATTCATTATACCAAAGGATATTTTCAAGATGATATTCTACAATTTTCTTTTTTTGCATACATTCTTATATGGCTTTTATCTCTTTATTACGCAGGTGGTTACGACAAACCTATTAAACTTAAACACCTACTAAAAGGATTGTTTTCGGGAAGTATATTTGTTCTAATACTTTATTCGCTTCTACCAGAAAGTTTACGTTTTTCTCGTGCTGTTACTTTAATGATTTCGGCTTCGGTTTTTGTTTCAATCCCAATTATTAGATACCTTTTTAGTTTATCTAAACTAAGTGTTTTTAAATTAGACCTTAAACAAAAACAAAAATTTGCTATTGTTGGCACAATTGCAGAGGCAAAAAAAATAGAAACAATATTGCAAGATAATATAAAACAGTTAGAAATTGTAGGTTTTGTATCTATTGATAAAAAAAACGATGGCTTTATTGGCGATATAAATCAGCTCTCTGAAATTTGTAAAATATACAAACCCGACGAAATTATTTTTTCAGCAAAAAAACTTAGTTCGCAAATAATTATAAGAAATATGTTGCTTTTAAGCGATTTAAAAATTGCTTATCGTATTGCTTCGCCCGATAGTTTAACCGTTATTGGTAGCGATTCCTTAAATACTCAAGGTAATTTATATTCTATTGAAATTAATGCAATTACAAAACCAATTAACAAGCGTTTAAAACGTAGTTTAGATTTGTTGTTTTCTGTATTTTTGTTATCTACACTGCCTATATCAATAATAATAGTGAAAAATAAATTGCAATTTATTAAAAATATTTTTTGTGTAATATTTGCTATAAAATCGTGGGTAGGATACAGCTCTTATCAAAATAATGGTTTTTCTAATTTGCCAAAAATAAAGAAAGGAATAGTTTCTAATGCCGATACAATTACAACAAAACAACTTACAAAAGAACTTGTTGAAACATTGAATATTAATTACGCAAAAGATTATAAAATAATATCTGATTTATTAATAGTTTATAAATCATTTTCTAAACTTGGGAACTAGGCTTTGTTAAAAAGCTTTGA
>CAZRWZ010000254.1:0-3576 GCA_964603745.1 uncultured Bacteroidaceae bacterium
GAGCAAGCATAAAACTATGATTTTAACATTTGTAAATGCAAACTTATAAGTACATCTGTTTTAAAAAGTTTGCATTTACAATAACATATTTTGGATTAAGTGGCTTTGTAATAACTTGTTATGCGTTTCTCGGCAGACCCTATTTAGGGTCTGTCTATAAAGTCCAATTTCTGCGTTATGCTTGTTTGAAAATGGTCATTTAATGATTTACGAAAAACTATGTGGTTTAGTGCTGTATTTAATCTTATTATTATTAATCATAGAAATTAGTTCTTCGCTTGCCGATTTAACATCATTATAAAATTCATCAATATAAATATATAAATTTCCATTTGAAATTTCCATATGCTTATGTTTTTCTAAACCATTAATTACTATTATCTTATGACTTGGAATAAGGATATGAGCAATATTATTACGAAGTTTATCGTAAAGAAAAAACTTATCGTTGGCTTTTGTATATTTATATGGGAAAAGTTTTTTTAAAGCTAAAGAAAAACGCTTTTTAGATTGAGCTTTTGCTCTAAAAGGTTTTTTGTCTAAAAAAGCTCCTAAAGTTTCTATTGATTGCGACATAATTATTAAAGCAATATATTCTTGATTATTATCAATAAGTTTCTTTATATCAGTAATTAAAAGTTTTTCTAAAAAAATCGTTAGTTCTTTTTCCATATCGTTATAAATTAAGGAAGTTTCTATTAATTAATTGATTAACAATGGTTTTATTGATAAATTAATTTTATAATTCTTCCTTTATCTTCTTTTTTTTGCTAAGCTCGAAGCGTTTACCTACAAAAAAACGGAATTTTGTAGTGCTTGCAGCAAATTCAAGATTATTGTAATTAAATGTATTTGTTATAGATATACTTGTAATTCCTAAATAAAAATATTTATGCTCGTATCCTATTGCACTTCTAAGAATTGCTCTAACCGATAATCCTAATTTTGATTTGTATTTTTCTGTATTAGTATATGCTACCATAGTTTTTAAACCAAATCCGGGAACTAAAGATAGATTAATAAAAAACTTTTTCCAAAAAACAAATGTGTAGGTATAACCAAAAGACAGACCGTAATTCCCAGATAGATACGCATTTACATTAAACGTATCTTTGTATTCTGGTGGTATTTCGTTTGGAATAAAACTATTTGGTGCAGAGGCAATATCGAAACGAAAGTATGTGCCAAGAACAATGCTCCCTGCACCTTTTTTTTGAATTTCGTTACGCACAAATGCTGCTCTATAAGAAAATTTCTTATGATTAAAAAAATAATATGCCGATAATTCTGTACTAACAGTTTCTAGGTCGTTTAGCTGTGGATATGGCAAATTATCTGTCCAACTTGGAATAAAATTAGTAGGGTTAGCAATATAATAACCTTTATAGTATTGTGCCGAAAAATCAATGCCAAATATTCTGCTAAAAACATTTAATTGAAGATCTATTCGTTTTGTTTTACCGTATTTATAATCGTCGTTTTTTGCCCAAGGGGCTCTAAATGCTAAACCAAGCCCCATCCATTTATAATTAAATCCTAAACCAATATTTGTTTGGTCGTTTGGCGAAATCATAAGTATTTTATCTGTTGTTTTATCAACTATATCTAAACTATATAGTTTTTTTATAGAATATCCCCAAAGGGATAGTTGTTTTGATAGGTCTAAAATACGAGTTGTATCGTATTTATAATTATTATCTGTTATGGTAATTTGAGCATCAGCCTGCGATTTTACTGAAATATTCAGAAAAATTAAAATAATTATTAATATTTTTTTTATATTTTTAAATAGAAAAATCATAAGAAAATTTGCAATATAATTTTTGTAAAAATAAAATTAATAATAGGACTAACAAAATTAACCCGCATTATTCATAGATTTTAGATTGTGTAGATACAAAGTATTTAAAAACCAAAACTATACTTGTGTATTTCAGGGTTTTATCAATAAAGCAGATACATAATATAAAATCTAAATATTACTATTAATAATCTGGCTTAAGCAAATTAGTATGCTATAAATCTTTAATCGAAAAACCTGCTTTTAATAAATTTTCGGGTTTTAGAATTTCTTCAATAATTTCACTGTCAATATACCTAAAATTTATATTTGCAGATATTATATCAGTTTCGTTTTGTTTCATATATTTTGCTAATTCTGCTGCTTTATGATATCCTATATACGGAATTAAAGCGGTTGTTATTGAAGTGCTATATAAAATTTGTTTATCATCGCTAGTAATTCTAATATCTGACAATAAATTATTTAATAATGATTTATTTGCAGATATTAAAAGCTCAATACTGTTTAGAATAGTATCGCCAATAATTGGGATATAGGCATTCAAATCTAGCTGCCCTTGCCCTGATAATGAGGAGACTAATACATCATTTGCATAAATTTTATGTGCAATAGAAATTAGATATTCCGAAATTACAGGATTTACTTTGCCTGGCATAATTGAACTACCTGTTTGTTTTGCAGGTATATGGATATGTTTGTTTCGGGTAATATCTGAACTGAGAAACCGCAAGTCTGATGCAATTTTTTCTAAGTTTACGGCGTGAGATTTTAATGTGGCGTGTACCTCAACAAAACTATCTAAGTTGCTTGTAGCATCGCTAAGATTTTCGGCTTTAGTGATAGGTAATTTTGTTATATGCTGCAATTCTCTAACTACTTCTAAGGCAAAATACTGTGGTATTGCAATAGAAGTTCCAATAGCACCACCACCTAAATTTACAAGTTTAATTCTTTCAAAACATTTAGAAATCCTCCACCAATCTCGCGAAAGAGCATCGTTGTAGTTTGCAAATAAGCTTCCGTAAGATGAAGGAACGGCCTCTTGCAGTTGTGTGTATGCTATACGCAAAAGATTACGATATTTTGTTTCTATTTTTTCGGTTTGTATTCGTGTTTCGTTAATTTTTTCTTCTAAGTTGTTTAATTGCTTAATAATAGCAACTGTTAGAGCCGTAGGCACAACATCGTTTGTAGATTGATATATATTTGCTTGTTCAAATGGATCAATAAGTTGATAATTACCCGGATTTTCACCAATTTTTTTTAAAGAAACATTTGCAATTATTTCGTTAATATTTAGATTGATACTTGTGCCTGCACCGCCTTGAACAGCAGGCACAATAAAACTTTCGTAGTATTTGCCATTTGCAATTTCTTGGGCTGTTTCAATTAGGCTGTCAATAATTTTATCTTCAAAAAAGTTGATACTTTTTGCCTTTTCGGGATATTTTTGTATTACTAATTTTTTAAAATTTTTATAAGTTGTGTAAACAGCTTCTTTTACTTGTCCGTGTGCTTTATACCATTGGAAATTAAATTGAGATTTATTAGGGAAATTATCGCAAGCTCGTACAGAATTTATGCCATAAAGTGCATCTTTATCTATCTCAATTTCTCCTATAAAATCAGTTTCTTTTCTATTTTTATCCATAAAAACAAATGTAGTATAAATTTTAAAAACTAAGAATGATATATGTAAAACATATTTTTTTCCTAAAATCCGCAAGTCAGGGTTTCACTCTGTTAGTTTACAAACTGTTTTATGGACAGAC
>CAZRWZ010000255.1:0-3575 GCA_964603745.1 uncultured Bacteroidaceae bacterium
GGTATTTGAGGATTTGAATTTTGAGCAACAACGCAGAAATCGGACTTTATAGACAGACCCTAAATACATCGCCATCGTTTACTATATTAGTATTATCGAAAACCGATTTGGCTTCTTCTAATAATTTTTCTAAGCTTTTGTATCTAGGAGAAAAATGACCAATAATTAATTGTTTAACACTTGCTAATTTAGCAATTTCTGCTGCTTGTTTTGCGGTAGAGTGAAGTGTTTCTTTCGCTCTATTTTTATGTTCATCAGAAAATGTTGCTTCGTGATAAAGCAAATCGCAATTTTCTATTGTTTCAATAATTTTTTCGGTATAAGCTGTATCAGAGCAATATGCATATGAACGTGGTTTTGCAGGTTTTTTTGTTAAATATTTATTTGCAATTACAGTTCCGTCTTCTGTTATAAAATCATTACCATTAATTATTCCATCACGTAATTTTATAGGAATATTATATGTTTCTAATTTATCTTTTATTAAACGATTTCTTTTTTGTTTTTCTGAAAAGAAAAAACCTGTTGTTTCTATTCTGTGTTTTAACGGAAAACTTTTTACAATAACTTCTTTATCCTCATATATAATTTTTTCTTGGTTTGGATTTGTATAAACAAAATTAATTTTAAAAGTAATTTTATCTCCAAATCCGCCAAGCAAACAACTAATAATATTTTCTAAATCTTTTGGACAATAGATGTTTAAATCGGCTTTTCTGCCAAGTAAACTAAAAGAAGAAATAATACCCGGCAAACCAAAAAAATGATCGCCATGTAGGTGCGAAATAAATATATTATTGATTTTAGAAAATACTTGTTTGTATTTTCTAAGTTGAATTTGTGTACCTTCGCCACAATCGATTAAAAAAAAACGCTCGTTAATATTCAATATCTGAGCACTCGAAAATCTTTTTGGTGTAGGCAAAGCTGAATTACTACCCAAAATAGTTAACTCAAACTTCATTTTTTTAAATTAAAATTGAGTTTCTGCTTGTTTTAACGTAGAAGTTATATTTATAACAGAATCTAACTGAGAGATATTTATAAGTCTTTCAACTGTTTCTTGTAATCCTGAAAGTATAAATTTTCCTTCAGCATTTTTACATAATCTGTTTGCAACAAGTATTGCACTTAAACCCGACGAATCGCAGTATCTACAATTACTTAGGTCCATAATTATATTTTTTTCTCCGTTACCTGATATTAAAACCAATTCCGATTTTAATGTTGGTGCAATGTGAGTATCAAGCTTTTCTGCTTTGATTGTCACTAATGTATATTTGTCCTTTTTTTCTACTACTAAATCCATGGCATAAATATAAAAAAAAATCCCGAATTAATTCGGGATTTTTACCTTATTTTTAGAAAAAATTTATTTTTCGTCTTTTTCGTCTTTTTCCATCTTAGTTTTCAAAGCAGCTAAATCAGAAACATCACCAAGAGTAGTTTTGTCTAATTTAATAGTTTTAGATTTTTTAGAAGACTTAGAAGATTTTGGTTTTTCACCGGCAGCTTCTCTTTGTACATCTTCAAAAACTCTACTATGAGAAACAATAATTTTCTTTCCTTCTTTAGAAAAATCAATTACTTTAAATTCTAATTTCTCTTCTAATTTAGCTCTAGAACCGTCCTCTTTAGTAAGATGTTTAGGAGTTGCAAATCCTTCTACACCATAAGGTAACGAAACAACAGCTCCTTTTTCAGTCATTTCAATAATTGTTCCTTCGTGAATATTTCCAACAGCAAATAAATCTTCGAATACATCCCATGGATTTTCTTCAATTTGCTTATGTCCTAAGCTTAATCTTCTGTTTTCAACATCTATTTCTAAAACAATTACGTCTAACACTTCTCCTATTGAAGTAAATTCTGCAGGATGTTTAATTTTCTTAGTCCAAGATAAATCTGAGATATGAATTAATCCATCAATACCTTCGTCTAACTCAACAAATACACCAAAGTTAGTAAAGTTTCTAACTGTTGATGTGTGTTTAGAACCTAGTTTGTATTTTTCTTCAATTTTCTCCCAAGGGTCAGCTGTTAATTGCTTAATACCTAAAGACATTTTTCTTTCTTCTCTGTCTAAAGTAAGTACTGCAGCTTCAACCTCATCACCAACTTTCATAAATTCTTGTGCACTTCTTAAGTGTTGCGACCAAGACATTTCTGATACGTGAATTAAACCTTCAACACCAGGAGCAATCTCGATAAATGCACCATAATCGGCTAATACAACTACTTTACCTTTAACCTTATCGCCAACTTTTAAGTCTTGATCTAAGTTATCCCAAGGATGTGGAGTAAGTTGTTTTAAACCAAGTGCTATTCTCTTCTTATCATCATCAAAGTCAAGAATTACAACATTAATTGTTTGGTCTAAAGTAACAATTTCTTCTGGGTGATTTATTCTTCCCCAAGATAAGTCGGTAATATGGATTAAACCATCTACGCCACCAAGGTCGATAAATACTCCGTATGAAGTGATATTTTTAACAGTTCCTTCAAGAACTTGTCCTCTTTCAAGTTTAGATATAATCTCAGCTTTTTGTAATTCAAGCTCAGCTTCGATAAGTGCTTTGTGCGATACAACAACATTTTTAAATTCGTTGTTAATTTTAACAACTTTAAATTCCATTGTTTTCTCAACATATACATCGTAATCTCTAATTGGTTTAACATCAATTTGAGAACCTGGTAAAAATGCTTCAATTCCGAATACATCTACAATCATACCTCCTTTTGTTCTACACTTGATAAAACCTTTAATAATTTCGTTGTTTTCTAATGCAGAATTAACTCTATCCCAAGAACGTAATGTTCTTGCTCGTTTGTGAGATATAATTAATTGACCGTTATTATCTTCCTGTGTTTCAACTAATACTTCAACAGTATCACCAACTTTTAATTCAGGATTATAACGAAATTCGTTTGCATTTACAACACCTTCAGATTTGTAGCCAATGTTAATTACAACTTCTCTTTTAGAGATGTTTACTACTGTTCCGTCAATTACTTCGTTTTCTACAACAGTTGAAAGTGTTTCGTTATACACTTCTTCCATTTTTGCTCGCTCTTCTTTGCTATAAGAATCTTCATCGTTTGATAAATTATCCCAATCGAATTCTTCTTCTTCTTTTTCTGCAACAGGCTTTTCTTCTTTTACTTCAACTGTTTTTTCTTTTGCTTCTTCAACAACAACTTCTTCTTCTTTTGTTGCCTCCTCTTTTGTTTCTGCAACTTCCTCTACAGCAACTTCTTCTGTTTTTACTTCAACATTCTCAACTTTTTCGTCTTGAACGTCTTTTGTTTCTTTTTCACTCATAATTTTAATTCCTTAATAATTAATAAATTAGACTATATATTGATTTAATTTGGATTGCAAAAGTACTATAATTTTTTAATAGAAAAAACTATATATTAATTTTTTTGAAGATATAGTAACACAGCGAGTTTTAATACAAAGTTTTCATGTTTTTTTTGCGGAGAATTATGATATTTTAATTTACTAATAATGCTTGTTTGTAAATGACCATTTTTCAAACAAGCGTAACGCAGAAATCGGACTTTATGGACAG
>CAZRWZ010000256.1:0-3542 GCA_964603745.1 uncultured Bacteroidaceae bacterium
GACTTAACACAAAATTTATAGTTGTAGTTTCTTGTGCAGTAAAAACATACCAATTGGCATTCCATTCAAAATTGGTACATTGGGAGTATTCCATATCATCTCCACTTCCATTTGGTTCATTAGTTTCTGAATAGCTCTCACTACAAATAGGTATTGCACTAATACAATCGTGTTGTGCTTTAGCACTAAAACTTAATCCTAATATTAGGATTGCTATAAAATATAATTTATTCATAAAACTCCTCCTTGTTATCTTTTATTCTAACTTAATTATAATCCACTAAATAGGTAATAAAATTAATAATAATTTTGATTTATTTTAATTAATACGATAATATTCATTTAAAGTTATTCCTTGTCAAATATTATACCAATCGTGTTACTTCACTATTTAAATTTTACATAAAAAACTAATACCAATTTAATTTCAAAATCATCGATAAATAATCAAATAACCATAAAAAACAAAGTGAAATTTATAGGCAAGTTTGATTACTAATTGGTATAGCTTCTTTAACAAGACAAATCTCACAATAAAAAAGTTGCCTCATCAAAATATAAAGCAAAGTATAAGTTTGTCATGTTTTATTACTTGGAATATATTATAAAATAGTTAATTTTGTTTTTTCTATGAGGCAAAATATTTTTACAAAATTCCCCAAAACATTTTGGGTGGCAAATACTGCCGAACTTTTCGAGCGTTTGGCTTGGTATGGTTTTTATATGATTTTTGCAAATTATTTAACAAAATCTACCGAACTTGGGGCACTTGGTTTTTCGCAAGAAGAAAAAGGTTGGATAATGGGTGTTGGAACAGCTTTACTGTATGCTTTACCAATTATTACAGGTACAATTGCAGATAAATTAGGTTACAAAAAAATACTTCTTTTATCTTTTTCTGTTTATATGTCGGGGTTTTTAATGCTTGGAAAAGCCACAGGTTTTTACAGCGTTTTCATTATATTTTTATATATTGCCATTGGTGGAGCCTTGTTTAAACCAATTATTTCGGCAACAATTGCTAAAACCACAACAAAAGAAACCTCATCAATTGGCTTTGGTCTTTTTTATATGATTGTAAATATTGGTTCATTTCTTGGACCTTGGTTTACAATCCCTTTAAGTAAAATTTCTTGGTATTATGTTTTTATTTTTACATCAGGAGTTTTTTTAATTAATATAATTTTAATATCTTTTTTTTACAAAGAACCCGACAGAAAAATCTCTACCAACAAATTATTTACTGATATAAAATCATCATTAAATAATATTACAGTTGCGTTGTCAGATTTTAAATTTGTGATATTTTTAATACTTATAATCGGTTTTTGGTCGATGTATTTTCAGTTGTTTTTTTCTTTACCTGTTTTTATAGACCAATGGGTTGATACAACAATATTGTTTAATAAAATTCACGAATTTTCTCCGGCTTTTGCCGATTTAATAGGTACTGCACAAGGCACAATTGAGGCAGAAAAGCTCACAAATATTGATGCGTTTTATATCATTATTTTTCAACTTATTATTTCAACTATTGTAATGAAAATGCGTCCAATAAACGCAATGATTACAGGTATTTTAATTGCGTCGATAGGGATTGGTTTAATGTTTCTTTCTATGAATTCGATTTATCTTGTTTTTTCTATTTTTATTTTTGCAGTGGGAGAAATGTCTAGTTCTCCAAAAATTACAGAATATATTGGGCGAATTGCACCAAAAGACAAGCTAGCTCTTTATATGGGAATGTCGTTTTTGCCTGTTGCAGGTGGTAGTTTTTTTGCAGGAATTCTTTCGGGTAATGTTTATGCTAGTATTTCTGATAAAATAAGTATTCTAAAAACAGAGGCAAGCGAAAGACTTTTAAATTTACCCGAAATTTCCGAAAAATATACTCAAACCGATTTTATTCACGATTTTTTATTGAAAACAGGTATGAATTCCAGCGAGTTAAATTCTTTTTTATGGGATAAATATCATCCGTATAATATACTTTTTATTTATGCCGGCATTGGTATTGCAACTGCAATTGGTTTAATATTGTACGATAAATTTTTAATGTCGAAGAAGTAATCCTAAATGGGTTATAATAATAAGACGCAAATGTTCGCATATTTATTATGATTATTAGCAAAATAAATTATCAAAATCAACGTAAATCAGCGTCAAAAAATATTATAAATGAAAAAATACGTAATTATAACAGCAAGTGGTAAGGGTTTAAGAATGCAGTCTGATATTCCTAAACAGTTTATAGAAATTGCAGGTAAACCAATTATAATGCATACAATAGAAAAGTTTTATAATTATAACAAACAAATAAATATAATTGTAACTCTTAGCTCACAAATGCTCGATTATTGGAATACGTTAATTGAAAAATACAAGTTTACGATTTCGCATAAGATTGTTATTGGTGGCGAAACTCGTTTTCATTCAATTAAAAATGCTATTGCCGAAATAGAAGAAAATTCTATTACAGCAATTCACGATGCTGTGCGTCCCTTAGTGAGTTTAAACACAATTGTAAGATGTTTTAAAAAAGCCGAAGAATGTGGCAATGCTGTTCCTTTTATCAATATCAACGAAAGTATAAGAGAAATTAATGGCACAATAAATAAAATTGCAAACCGAGATAATTTTGTATTGATACAAACCCCACAAATTTTTATGTCGGATATTCTAATTAAAGCATACGAACAAGAGTTTTCGGAAAATTTTACTGATGATGCTTCGGTTGCAGAAAATATAGGGCAGAATATAAACTTAATTGAAGGAAACTACGATAACATAAAAATAACAAAGCCTCAAGATTTAAAAATCGCTGAGGCTTTGTTGGTAAAATAAAAAAACCTTCAAAAATTTAAAATTCTTGAAGGTTTAGTTTCTTTATAAAAAGATATTACAACAACCACGAAATACCAACATTCAATTGCATATATTGAACGCCATTAAATCTATATTTTTGGTAAGTAATATAATTGTATCTTCCGGCAATATGTATTCCACCTTCAGCATTTTTTCCGAAAGGGATAAAAACACCTAGTTCAGGAGCCACTTGAAACTGCCAAGTTTCGCTAACTAAACCAACAGTACCAACATAACTCTCAAGTTTATTATAAACTGTTCCTGTATTAATAGAAATAAATGGTTTAATCCAAAATTCTGGTTTTGGATAATAAGAAAAACTAACTAAAATAGGGAAATTATAATAATAGTTAGAAATATTTCCTGTAATAGCTCCACTTGCTTCTAATCTTGGATCATCTTCAAAATTAAAAGTTCCACGGTCTTTAACTTCGTAAAAGCCAGACCAACCTAGATAACCACCAACAGCTACATTATTAGAAATAAACTTTTTTCCTTCAAAAAAGAAACCACGGTAACTTCCGTTTGAAACAAAATCGCCTAAATCACCTACTCCCCAAGTTGGAGCAAAACCAAAACTTATAAACCCATCAGGTTTGTTTACGTAAACATCGTCTTGCGAGTATGCACCAAACGATATTACTATTATTGAAATAATTAAATATATTTTTTTCATA
>CAZRWZ010000257.1:0-3496 GCA_964603745.1 uncultured Bacteroidaceae bacterium
AGGAAATATTTATTTTGATATTCTTACTATTTTTGATGAAAATGTTGCTAATTTAGCTCAGTTAATTAATGAAATTTACAAAGCTTAATGAGAAAATATATCTCGCTTATATTATTAGTTATAATTCTGTTTGTTAGTAACGGATATCATTTATATTTTAAATATTTACAACACAATATTCAACAAGAAATAAAGCATAAAATTAGAAACAAACTAAGCAAAAAAGAGCTTACTCTTATAGTAGTTTCATCGAATAATAAGAAAAAAATAAAGTGGACTAAAGAAAATAAAGAATTTATTTATAATGGTTTAATGTATGATATTGTTAAAGTAGAAACTCAAGGCAAAGAAAAATATTATTACTGTATAAACGATACGAAAGAAAAAGATTTAATAGCAAATTACAAAAAACATAATAGACACAGAAACAACACTTTATTAAAAATACGAAAGATTTTAAGTAATAAATATTTTCCCGAAAAATTATCGATAAATACTAAAATAAACAAAGATGATATGTGTTTTATAAAATATCAGCAAAATTACAAATCTATTTATGTAGAAACACTATCGCCCCCTCCTAAGTTTTACACTTTTCAATAAATTTCACTTTCTGTTTTAACTCGTTATTGCTAGTAATAATAAAAACTTCATTATTTGAATTAAGGCAAAGCCTATTCATACTTAATAACCTGTAAATTAACAGAGTGAAGCCCTGACTTACAAATTTTAGTTTAGTCAATTTATTAAATTATTTACGATTATAAAAAACAGAATTGCAGACAAATAGACAAAGTCTGTGCATTTATGGTATTTATATTCTAACAATTAGTAAAATAAAAATACAATGAAAAAAATAATATATATTACTGCACTTTTGTGCATCAATATTCTTGTATATGGACAAGAATTAAAACAAGACACCATAAAATTAGATGCTGTAATTGTTACAGCTAATAGAATGCCAATAGTACTAAAAAATACTCCCGGTGCAATATCATTGGTAACACCAAAAACATTGGCAATAATGCCAAAAACAATTGGAGCAGAAGAGGCTCTACGGTTGGTTCCTGGTGTTCGTATTGATAATCAACATAATGGCGAACGTGTACATATGTCAATTCGTGGACAAGGAATTTTAACCGAACGAGGTTTAAGAGGTATTGGCATTGTTTTAGACGGAATCCCAATTAACGACCCATCGGGTTTTGCTCCTGATTTATACGATGTTGACTGGGAGACAGTTGAAAAAATAGAAGTTTTAAGAGGTCCATCGGCAGGGTTATATGGAAGTAGCGGAGCAGCAGGAATTTTAAATATTTCCACAAAAAATGGTGGCAATAAACCCTTTGGCGGTGCTTTTAGTCAAGCTTTTGGCTCTAATGGTTTTTATAAAACTTTTGTGCAAGTAAATGGTACTAAAAGCACTAACGATTACCGTATTAGTTATTCTCGTGAGGCTGGTAATGGTTATAGAGATCACCAAGCATTTTGGGCAAATAAATTGTATGAGAAATTAGGCTTTCAAGTTTCTAAAAAACTGTCTGTTACTCAAATTTTATCGCATACCGATTATTTTCATCAAAACCCCGAAGGTTTAAATTTAGAACAGTTAGATAATCCTAAACAAGCAAACCCTGATGCTTGTCCGTTTAACGAATATCAAAAAACCAACCGTACAACATTCGGACTAACAGGTGTTTACAAAATAAGTGACAAGCAAAATATTAATACTTACGCATTTTACCGAACTTGGAATTACAAAGAAACAAGTAATAAAGCTGCCGAATATAGAGATTATACCGACCCTGGAGCCGGCTTACAATATAATTTGAAATTGCAAACAGGCAAATTGAAACATTATTTTAGCTTAGGTACCGATTTTAAATGGCAAAATATAAATATGTATAAATTGCAAAGTGCTGCAAACCTGCAAAGAGTTGAAAGTATTGATGAAACAAATATTGAAACCGACAGTTTATTAGCAAATCAGATTGTAAATCAGCAAAGTGCGGGTGTGTTTGCCATTTACAAATTTAAATTTGGCAAACTAAATATTTTGGGAAATTTACGGTACGACGATATTAAAAATGAGCTTACCGATAAAATGATGTGGATTGACACTGCAAAAACAGATATGAATTTTTCGCAAATGTCGTTTAGATTAGGGGCAAGTTATAATTTTTCTGATGCAATTACTATTTTTGCTAATTATAGCGAGGGTTTTATGCCTCCTTCTACCGAAGAATTAGCCGCAAATCCTGTAGCATATTCAGGATTTAACACGCATTTAGTTCCTGCTACATCAAATTGTTACGAAATAGGTATGCGTGGATATTTAGCAGATAAAATTTATTATGATATTACAGGTTTTTCTATGAAAACAGAAAACGATTTTTTTCGTTTTAAGCAGTCAGGCAGAGGAAATCAAGAAGTATTTTATGGCAATGCAGGAAACAGTCAACGATATGGAATTGAAACATATTTTGCAATTGATATTTTAAAATTGTTAAACTTGCAAGTTGCTTATACTTTTTCGGAATTTAAATATACCTCTGCAAATATCGACCCCGTTTATACCGATACAAATTATGTTTTAACATCGCCACCAGAAGCAGGTCAATATTTACCAAACTCGCCTAAACATCAGCTTTATGCAGAGTTAAGATATAAAATAACTAAAAATCTCAGCATAAGTTTAGGTACTGAGTACCAATCGGAATGGGCAATTTACACCGATGCAAAAGCATATAACGGCGAACTTGACCCTGCAATTTATAGAAATTGGCAAAGTGGTTTTAATTTATATAATGCAAAACTTGTTTACAATTGGAGATACAAAGGTTTAAACGGAGAAATTAGTTTATCGGCAAGAAATTTTACAGGCGAAACTTATATGGCCTTTACCGAACCAGACCCCGATGGCAACTCGTATCAACCAGGACCAAAACAAGAGTTTTTTGGTGGTATTAAAATTAAATTTTAAAAATATTTTATAATGAAAGGACTGCTAACTATCGGATTGCTTGTGTTATCAAATAGTTTTATGACATTAGCTTGGTATGGACACCTAAAATTTGCAGAATGGAAATGGTTTAGCAAATTAGGTTTGATATCAATAATTTTAATTTCGTGGGGCATTGCATTATTTGAGTATATGTTTCAAGTGCCGGCAAATAAAATAGGTTACGATGGTAATGGTGGTCCTTTCACTCTTGTTCAACTAAAAGTTATACAAGAGGTTATAACATTAGTAGTGTTTAGTGTTTTTACTATGGTGTTTTTTAATAATCAAACAATTAAATGGAATCATATTTTAGCTTTTATTTTTATTGTTTTGGCTGTCTATTTTATGTTTAAAGAATAAAATTTAAAGTAAATATTCTCGTGCTCAATAACGAGGATATTTACTTCTATATAAATTAGAAAAATAAAAAAAACTTTTTAACTTTATGAACTTTAAACTTTACAAACTTATACTATGAAACACTTAGTA
>CAZRWZ010000258.1:0-3478 GCA_964603745.1 uncultured Bacteroidaceae bacterium
AAACTTATAAGCACATATGTTTTAAAAAGTTTGCACTTACAATAGTGTATTTTGATTTAAGTGGCTTTGTAACAACCTGCTATGTGTTTTTCAGTAGACCCTAATTAGAGCTTGTCTATAAAGTATAGTAGCCATTTAGCAATAGAAAAAAATTAATTTAAACTAACCTCACCATAGCTTGCTTTGTCAATAGATTTATAAATTACTTCTTGTATTTTGGTTCTAATACCCATTTTAATAAGCTTTTTATTTTCCATATCAGGATATATCCTATTTGAAAGAAATATATACAATATTCCATTTTCGGGGTCAACCCAAGCATAAGAACCTGTAAAGCCTGTATGTCCATAGCTTTTTTCTGATACTAAATCGCAAGTTGGTCCTGCACCTTGATGAGGCATTAAGGGTTTGTCAAAACCTAAACCACGACGATTTTCGGGGCAAAACTGACAAGTAGAAAATAATTCTATTGTGTTTGGTTTTATATATTCTTGTCCTCCATAAGAGCCATAATTTAAAAACATTTGCATTATTTTGGCAAGGTCGTTTGCATTACAAAAAACACCTGCATGCCCAGCAACACCGCCCATCATTGCAGAGCCCATATCGTGAACATATCCTTGAATAAGTTGATTTCTAAAATATGTATCATTTTCTGTTGGAACAATCTGTTCTTTTGCGAATCTATTTAAAGGATTAAAACCCATTGTGTATGCTCCAATTTTAGAATAAAAATTATTGTAAACATACTTATCTAAGCTCTCTTTTGTTTGTGTTTCAATTACTTGTTGCATAAGATAAAATCCTAAATCGCTATATTTATATTCTTTCTTTTTTCTAAGTTTTGACTTGTAGATACGTTGAAACATAGTATCTTTAAAAGAATTTAAAATATATAAATTATCTGCTACAATTGTACTTTTATTTTTAGTTAAACTATTAGAATAAATAGCCTTTTTTATACTGTCGTTTTTTATAGTTTTTAAATAAAAAGGTATCCAAGCTGTAAGTCGAGCTTGATGTGTAAGCACATCTTTAATTAATAAATTTGCTTTATTTGTAGAATCAAGTTCGGGTAAATAATCCGATAGTGTCTTATTAAAATCAAATTTATCTTCGTCGTAAAGTTTCATTAACGAAGCTGTTGTTGCAACAACTTTTGTTATTGATGCAATATCATAAATACTATATTCATCAATTTTTATTTTTCTATCGTATTTTTGTGTGCCAAACGATTTATTATAAAATATTTTACCATCTTTTGCTGCAATAATTTGACAGCCGGGATATGCCTTTTCGGTAATTCCATTTATGGCAATGCTGTCGATTTTATAAAGTAAATCGCCACGCATATTTGCATCAGTAGGGCTTGTATATTTTAAACGTATTGGTTTGTTAATTAAAACACCAACACCTTCGCTATATTTACTATTAATAGAAATTGGCAATTTTCCTTTCACAGCTATGCCTCCAAAAAGAACTTGTGCCGAAATATTTTGAGTTAATTTCCAATCGTTATACGATACTATCACGGCTTTAAAATTATCAATATTCTCAAAATGTTTTAAGCTATATGGATTTGCAAAAACGTCAATAACAACATTATGTATTTTAGCAAGTTTTTCTACTTGTTTCATACTTGCAAAAGAAATTCCGTAATTTTTTTTAGGGATTCTATTTGTTTTGTGAAAACTCACAATAATTAAATTGTAATCTTTTAATTTTTTACTTAAATCATTCCAAACTTCTTCTTTCGCAAATTTATTGATGTTGAACGATTTTACATTTGCATATAATTTTAATGTTTTCTGAAACTCAGTTTCTTTAGCATTACCAACCGAAACGGAAGCAATTTTAAGAGTGTCTAAACCAATAAACGGTAAATAATTTTTGTTGTTTTTTACTAATGTAATGGCGTTTTCTATAAGTTTGCGTTTAATTAATTTGGCATTATTATTATTTAAATCTTTATAAATATTTTTTGTATCAATAGTTTTGTAATTATCTAATTTAACCCAATATTTTACAGCAAGTATTTTTCTAACTCTCTCATTTATATAATCTTCGTTGATTTCACCTTTGGCAATAGCATCTTTAATTTTTGCAACAGCTTTTTCTACCGATTTAGGAAAAAGTAAAATATCGTTACCTGCTTTCAATGCCATTAAATCAACCACTCCCGGCTCAAAATAACTGCTAACGCCTTTCATATTAAGAGCATCGGTAAAAGCAATACCTTTAAACCCAAGTTCTGTTTTTAGCAAATCGGTAGAAACTTTTTTAGATAGGGTAGTAGCAATGTTTTTTGTGCTATCTAAGGCAGGAATGTGAATGTGGGCAACCATAACACCACCAAGTCCGGCATTAAACAATTGTTTAAAAGGATAAAGTTCTACAGAATCTAATCTTGCTCTGTTATGATTTATAATTGGTAATGCTTTATGAGAATCTGTATCGGTATCTCCATGACCTGGAAAATGTTTACCTGTAGCAAGAATATTATTGTCTTGCAATCCTTTTGCATAATAATATCCTTTATTTGCTACATTCTCTCTGTTTTCGCCAAAAGAACGACTACCAATTACAGGGTTTTTCGGATTATTGTTAATATCAATAACAGGAGCAAAATTAACTTGTGTCCCAATTCTGTTACACTGCTTAGCAATTTCAACACCCATTTCGTAAATAAGTTGATTGTTTTGAATAGCACCAAGCATCATTTGTCGAGGATAACGAATTGTGCTGTCTAATCGCATAGCTAAACCCCATTCCCAATCGGCAGCAATCAACAAAGGTATTTTAGAGTTTATCTGATATTTATTTGTGAGATTTGCTTGCCTAACAGGTCCTCCCTGAAAAAAGATTAAACCACCAATATGATAGTTTTTAATCAAATAGTTTATTTTATCAATATGCTCTTGTCCTTTGTTAGAATATGCCGCAACCATAAATAATTGACCAATTTTTTCATCAATCGACATCGAATTTATTACAGAATCTACCCATTGCGAATGTATATATTTAATAAAAGGAGGGTCGGTTTTTACTGGTGGTATTTGGTTTTTTTCTACACTTTTGAAACTTCCAAACAGAAAGAATACAAATGTTAGTGCAATTATTCTTATTTTTGATTTAATCATTTTTTTTATTTATTAAAAAACAAAACTATCTAAATTCATTTCCATATTATATAATATGTATTAAAAGTTGCTAACAAATTTTAGTGGAGATTTTTTTTTCGTCTATAAACTCAAGTGTCTGGTGTAGAAAGTTCGAGTTCAAAACCTGTCCCGATTTATTTCGGGGGCGTGTGTACAATGTCATTAAGTTAAGACGTAAAATCTATAATTTAAGCGTCATTGCGAGGATTCCGATAACTATCGGAAGACGAAGCAATCTTGTTAATATCAAGAGATTAACTTCGTTGAGGGCTTCGCCGTTGCCGAACTCGTTCCTCGTTCGCAATGACGACAATATC
>CAZRWZ010000259.1:0-3453 GCA_964603745.1 uncultured Bacteroidaceae bacterium
TGTTTCCTGAAAAATCTCTTACCACAGTTTGATATTTAAAACTGTTGGGGCTTTGTGCAAAAATACTTGTTATAATTGCTATTGTAAAGATAATTAATAATGTTAATTTTTTCATAAAATAATTAGTTTAAAATTTATAAGATATAGTTTTTTTGGATATAATATTTTATTCTTTTTTTTGTTTAAAAAACAAAACTCCTCCAAAAGATATTCCCCAAATAATCATTAAATAAGGATTTGAAGTAAGAGGACAAGAACCTGTACTACAGCCAACAAAGTAGTAATATGCAAAACCCCCAAAAGCACCTAAAACAACCCCAATAAGGAGTCGTTTTAGGTCTATTTTTTTTATTTCCTCAGAAATATTCATTAATAAATGAATAGAATTATTGAATGCTATTTTTCAGCACTTATAACTTTGCTTAAGCGAGTAAATTGTTCGTCTGCTCCTTTTAAAAGGTCGGCATATATTTCTCTATAATGTTGCTTAATAACTTTTTTATCGCCAATATTTTTTTGATTAACTCTTTCCATTAAATTGTTGCCGCTTTTTACAGCATCATTTATTATATCAAAAATTTCATCTTTTTTTCTTTCGGGATATAATTCTAATGCCGAAAAACAATCTGCCACTACTTCAAAAGTTAAATATTCAATATCTTTTTTTACATTTTTCTTTTTTGCCATAATTTATTATATTTTAAAAGTTTTGTAATAATTAAAATCAGAAACAAAGGTCTGAAATTTATTTTATTAATAGGTAGTGTTTTTGCTATTATTTTAGGAATAGTATTAATAATTGTGAATAATAACTTAAATTCTATTATTAATGAGGACTTATGAAACTATTTTTAAGAAATATTCTTATGTTAAGTTGTATTACCAATTTAATTTTAAAATTTCTGATGTTGAGTATATGATATTTTTCATAAAAAGATATTATTGTCTTTATTAACTTTGTAAAAAACTTTATAGTGCAAAAAATATCAGACATATTACAAAAAAAATGTTTCTCTAAACAAGATATTGTTCAATTATTGAAATCTGAAAACGACGACAGACAATTACTTTTTGCTAAATCAAAAGAAATTAAAGAACAAAACATAGGTAATTTAGTACATTTCAGAGGATTAATAGAACTATCTAATATTTGTGCAAAAGATTGCTACTATTGTGGAATAAGAAAATCTAACAAAAATTTTGCACGTTATAATATTAGCGACGAACATGTTTTGAAAGCCGCAGAATTTGCCTATAAAGAAAACTATGGTTCATTGGTAATTCAATCTGGTGAAATTGAAAGTGAAAAATTTACCCATAGAATAGAAAATTTACTCAAACAAATAAAAAAACTTTCGGATAACAAACTCGGTATAACAATTTCTTTAGGAGAGCAGACACCCGAAGTTTATAAAAAATGGTTTGCAGCAGGAGCACATAGATATTTACTTAGAATAGAATCAAGCAATAAAAATTTATTTGAAAAAATTCATCCAAAAAATGATAATCATAATTTTGAACGACGAATTAATTGTTTAAAATCATTAAAAAAAATAGGCTTTCAAACAGGTACAGGTGTGATGATTGGGCTACCTTTTCAAAGCTACGAAGATTTAGCAAACGATATAATTTTTATGCGAAATTTTGATATTGATATGTGTGGAATGGGTCCATTTATAGAACACCCCAATACGCCATTATTTGAATTCACAAATCAACTAATGCCACTAGAAAAGCGTTTTTATTTAACACTTAAAATGATTGCAGTTTTAAGAATTGTAATGAAAGATATAAATATTGCTTCGGCAACAGCCCTGCAAGCAATAGACCCAATGGGCAGAGAAAAAGCACTAAAAATTGGTGCAAATATTATTATGCCAAATATAACACCCGAAAAATACAGAGACGACTATTCGCTATACACCAACAAACCTTGCACCGACGAAGAACCAGAACAATGCAAGGGCTGTTTAGATGCTCGTATAGCAATATCAGGTAACAAAATTGGCTGGAATGAATGGGGAGATTCTAAGCATTTTTTGAGAAAATAATCATAATAACAAAAATTAATGTATTTTTGGCATGCAAAGTTTTTATACAATATGTCGAAATCAATAAAACAAAAGCTATACGAAATAATTTTTGAAGCAGACACCCCAAAAGGTAAAGCGTTTGACGTTGTTCTGTTAATTGCAATTTTATTAAGTATTGTTTCGGTGCTTTTAGAAAGTGTTGAAAGTATTAATTACAAATATGGTGATTATATTCAGTGGTTTGAGTGGTTTATAACTGTGCTGTTTACAATAGAATTTGCTGCAAGAATTTTTGTAGTTCAAAAACCAATGAAATATGTTTTCAGTTTCTACGGAATTATAGATTTATTGGCTCTTTTACCAAGTTATTTAGCCCTGTTTATCACAGGAGTTAGCGGTTTAGCTGTTATTAGAGGTTTGCGATTAATAAGAATTTTTAGAATTTTTAAGCTTTCACGATACACAAACGAAGGTAGCGTTTTAATAAAAGCACTTATAGATAGCCGACATAAATTAAGTGTTTTTCTTGTTTCAATACTTACAATTGTTACAATAATTGGAGCTGTAATGTATATTGTAGAAGGTCCCGAAAATGGATTTAAAAGCATACCCGAAAGTATTTACTGGGCAGTTGTAACAATTACTACGGTTGGTTACGGCGATATTTCTCCACACACAGGCTTAGGCAAATTTATTTCTAGTTTTTTAATGATTATTGGTTATGCAATTATTGCAGTGCCTACCGGAATTGTTGGTGCAGAGCTAAATAAAAAACAACAAATTACAACACAAGTTTGTCCGGAATGTTTAAAAGAAGGACACGATTACGATGCGGAATTTTGTAAATATTGTGGCACAAAATTAAATTAAATCGAGAATATTTGCTCTCTGTGAAACAAGCCACACGATGCAATCTTGCGGCAGCGAGGGTAAAAATTATAAATTATATTTTATTCCAAATTCAAATGTGTTAATACTTTGACTCATTCTATCATTTTTTACTATTGAAGTAGTTACACACATATTATAAAGAATAAAACAATCAAAATTATTGGATATTTTATGAAACAAACCAAATCTAGCATCAATAACTCCAACAGCTATTTGTTTTTGTTCGTTAATATTTATTTGTTTTTCAATTTCTCCATATTTTTGATACGAATAATTTGTTAGCACTTTTAAAGGAATAATTAATGAAATACCATATTCTAATAACATTCCCGATTTATTATTTTTAAAATACCATTTATGATAACGCCTTATTGGTATGGAAATAGATATAACATTTGTTTCTTGATTAAAATAGTTATATTGTAAATTATCATATTTTAAAGAATCAACACCTATATATTCTCGGCTAACCATTGTTCCAATTAAATTATACATTTGAAAATTAACACCTGTATTTATCTTTAATTTA
>CAZRWZ010000260.1:0-3446 GCA_964603745.1 uncultured Bacteroidaceae bacterium
AAACAAGTTATTCTATTGATTATCAGATGAATAATTCCTTAACTTAATGACATTGGGCAGTCGGCAGAGAGCAGTTGGGCAGTCAGCAGAGAGCAGTTGGCAGTTTAGCAGTCGGCAGAGAACAGTTGGCAGTTTAGCAGTTGGCAGAGGACAGTTGGCAGTTTAGCAGTCGGCAGTTTAGTAGTCGGCAGTTTAGCAGTTGGCAGTTGGCAGAGGGCAGAGAAAAGCGGGAGATAGTGAAAAATGAAATATTTGTTATTAGGGTAAGAGAAATAACCAACATATGAATGAGTAAAGATAAAAGAAACAAAAAGAGGCTTGCAAAGCCTAAAAAATCTAAATTTTGAATTTACAGTATTTTTTTTCACCTTTACTGTAATAATAGTAATGAAATGTTATTAATAAATAAACAGAAATACAAAAACATAAGCGACAAAAAATTGCTCGATAAATACAAACAAAGCCGCAATAAAGCTTTTATCGAAGAAATTTTTAATCGTTATGCCCATCTTATTTATGGGGTATGTCTTAAATACAGCAATGCAAACAGAATTTGCAAAGATGTACTTATTTCGATTATGGAGATACTGATGAAACAAGCTAAAACGAAAGAAATCACAAACCTAAAATCGTGGTTATATGTTGTAACAAAAAACGAATGTTTCAGGCATAACAAAGAAATGAGCAAAATACACAGCAATTCTATAGACCAATATAACAATAATATTTATTATCAAGAAAATGAAATTAATGATGTATCTGATAAACTACTATTAGAAGTAATTGCTGAATTAGTTGATGAACAAAAACAATGTTTAAACCTATTCTATTTTGAACAAAAATCGTATAAACAAATAGCAAAACAAACAGGTTTCGATATCAAAAAAGTGAAAAGCTATATCCAAAATGCTAAACGAAACCTAAAAATTATATTAAGTAAAAAAATTAAATAAAATGAACTTGTATAATAAAATATTCGGCAATAATAATTCTGTTTCGGTAAAAGAAATGGAAGATTACCTTTCGGGAAAACTAAACGATAAAGAAATGCACGATATTGAGCTGCGTGCACAAAGCAACGATATAGATTTTGATGCCTTTGAGGCATATCAACAAAACCCCAAAGCATTAAAAAACATTTCTGTAATAAAAACTAAGGTTTCAAAATCTGTTTTCAAAACAACATATTATCTTAAATATTTTATTATAATAGCTATTATTATATCTATTAGTGTTTTAATTTTCTTTTATCCAAATATTTTTAACACTAAAAATAATAATAAAATTGCCGATAATATTATCACTAATCAAAAAAATGAAATAAAAACACCTAATAAACAACAAAAAGAAAGCTCAACAGAACTTTTTGAGGAAAGTGCCAAAGAAAATCATACAAATATCACTAATGCAAAAAAAGAACAAAAACAATCTAAATCTAACAATACACAAACCGAAATTATTCCTCTTGAACAAAAACAAGCAGTTACTATTAATGTTTTAGATAGCATCAGCAGTAATGCAAAATTGGGTTTTACTTACAATGTGGGAATTAAATATCTGGCAAAATATAAATGTATTGATTACTCACTATACAACAGAAATAACACAAAAAAGAAAAACCGACAAATTAAAGGTTTAAACCCCGAATATGCCAACTTAGAGGATAAAAAACATAAGCAACAAGCTTTAAACAACAATTTAAATCTTTCGTATTTCGCATATCTCGAAAAAGCATTATATAAATACAAAAAAACAAAATACTCCGAAGCAATTGCAATGTATAACACAATTCTTTCGCAATACAAAGAAGATTTAAACGCAAAATTTTATAAAGCTATGGCTTTATATCAATTAGGAAAATACGAAAAAGCTATACTACTTTACAATCAAGTAATTGAAAACTCGATAAATGTTTTCGACCAAGAGGCAGAATACTACAAAGCACTATCGCTGTTGCACACAAACAAGACCGAAGCTATAAGCCTTTTGCAAAAAATTGCCGACGACGCACTGTTTTACGCACAAAAAGCATTAATTAAACTATCAGAAAATGAATAAGTATATTTAAATACAGATAAACGCAGAAATTAATATGATTGAAAGCAATAAAAAATCATAACAATAAGAATATCAAAAAAATAAGAAAAATGAATAGACTAATAATTATAATATTACTTTTATCGAGCCAATTGTTTGCACAAAAAATTATTGAGGGCGTTGTATTCGACAAAAATACCAACCGCCCAATAAAAAACGTAAATATACTTGTTAGCGGAACTAAACACGGAACAAGCAGCGACTCTCGTGGATACTTTTTTATTAAACTAGAAAAACTACCGCAAACAATCGAAATATCGCACGTAGCATACCAAACCAGAATTATTAAATACACAGGCAAAGAAACAAAGCTAAAAGAAATTGCATTAACAAAAAAACAAAACCAAATACCTGTAGTATCTATTATAGCAAACAAAAAAGTTATAGAACTTACCAAAAACAAGGTGTACGACATAAGCGATTTTGAAATAACAAACAACAAACTCATACTTTTAGCCTACGATTGGAACACAAAACAAAACCCTTGGCTAATTTATATGAACATAGACGGCGACACACTTGCCTCTACTGCCATCGGATACGAAGGTAATTTATATAAAGATTGCACCGACACAATACACCTAATTGGCGAAAAAATATCTCATCAAATATATTTTAACGGTAAAGATTTTGAATTGATACACGCCTGCAAGCCAAAAGAATTTATCGAAATAATGCAGCCATGCATAACCGAGTTGCAAAACAAGCTCTACATACAACAATATAGCTTTCATAATCAGGTGCTATCATACTATTGTGCCGATGAAAAAGATACCTCTACCGTAAAATTCAGAGTAATAGCCGACCAAATGGGTATGGAAATGCTAATAGACCGCAATCGCTTTAACAGTATGGGTGCTGCACCTACCGAAGCCGATATACGTTTCGAGGAAATGTGCTTTTTCGACCCAATTTATTCGCCTTTGATTAAATTTAACGACACAATTTGTATTCTTAATTTTGTTGATGATAAAATAGAGTTTTACAACGATAGCTTAAATATTATTGATGAAATAAATATCAATTTTCATAAAGATAAACACTGGAAAGAGCAAGTATATGTTGATGAAATAACAAGTAAAATTTATACAATATTTACAAAAAACGGCATTAGTCGTCTTTACCAAATAAACAAACAAACAGGGAAACTCGAACATAGTACCGAAATCCCAAATTATAAATGGATAAATAAAATTATTATCTACGATGGAGTTATCTACTTTATGTATAGAAAAAATTCTACATTAGAACTTATGCGTTTGTTTAAACTTCCTATTGAATAAAAAGAAAACGAATGATAAATGAATTTAAAGATTGGCAATAGAATTTTTAATTCTTAATTTTTAATT
>CAZRWZ010000261.1:0-3435 GCA_964603745.1 uncultured Bacteroidaceae bacterium
TAAAAGGCTAATTATGCATTATTAATCGCACAAAGTGTAAATCTATTTGGATAAACTAAATATTTTTTATTCTTTTGTTTTTAAGACTGTTTAATTATGAAAAAACAGCCAATAAATAAAACTTAAATTAATTATGACTAAATATTACGACATTCATTGTCATGTTTTTAACAAAAACATTTTTAACCGAAATATTATTAGTGTTTTAATAACTTTAGCTGAGTTATCGGATAATATGAGTACAAACGATAAAGAGGGTAAAATAAAACAAGTTCTTACTCAATTAAACTCTGGATTAGATACAATAATGTCATCAAATACAGAAGAAGTTTTTAATATTATAGACAAAGCATATAAAAAACAATTTATTATTACTCCATTAATGTTTGATTTAACTTATGTTGATGATAATGATGGAAATATTACTCAAAATTCTAGATATTTTAAAAATATTAAACATTTTATAGTAAAAATTAAATACCTTATTAAAAGTCTTAAAGTAATATATACAAACAACGAAATTGATGATTTATTAACTAATATTTTAAAGAACATAAATAAATATCAACAATTTCTTGATGATGCAACTAATGCAGATGAATTATTAATAGATTCAAATAATTATTCTCAACAAATAGAAGATTTAGAAAAATTAGCAACAAATTTTTCTCGTGTAAAACCATTCTTTTCTATTGATACAAGAAGAGAACGTAACGATAATGAAAATTTATTAGACCTAGTAAAAGAAAAAATTAAAGGAGAAAATGCAAAATTTATAGGCATTAAACTATACGCACCAGCCGGATTTTCTCCAACCGACCCTATACTTATGGGTACAAATAATAAAGAAGGCATTTATAAATATTGCCAAGAAAATAATATCCCTATTACAATACACAATTCTAATTCTGGTTTTTCTTGTTTTTCGAGACAACTTAAAGTTTGGGGCGATTTTAATCTTAATGGAGAAATAATAAAATTAAATGGGGAAAAAATAAAATTTGACACTAAATTCTTTTCAATATTAGAAACTTCCTCTGCAATAAAGGAACGAGCAGAAAAATTAAATCATCCAAAATTATGGGAAAAAGTGCTAAAAAAATATCCAAATCTTATTATCAACTTTGCACATTTTGGAGGAAGTAGTCAAATAATGGAATATGTAAATTATTTATTTCCTTACGATGCTAAAAAAATAGATGCTTTTGATTTTGAAGACCTTATAGATGATATTGAAAACGAAGACGATAAATTATTTATTAAAAATTATTATGAGTTTCACGAAAATGGAGTTGAATCGTCTTATTATTTAAAAAATAATATTAATGATGATGATAGAAAAAAATTATGGTTAATATTATATAGCAAAGATAAAATTGATAATTGGAGTAGAAGAATATATGATATAATAAGTAATCCGCAATATCCTAACGCTTACACCGATTTATCTTGTTTCTCTGAAGGATCAGATTCTATAAAAGAGGCTTTAAATAAATTTAAAATTAAAATATTTGATGAACAATCTGATGACTATACTAGAAGTAAATTTCTTTACGGAACAGATTTCTTTTTTTCATTATTATCAGGTATTACCTTAGATGATTATATTAAAGATTTTATTGATGTTTTTGGTGAAGAAGATTTTAAAATAATTGCAAGTCGTAACTCTGAGAAATTTTTAGGAATTAATCAATAATAAACTATGATAACAAATAACACATCAAGAAAACATTTTTTAATACTTGGAGATATTAAAAAAATTAAGAATTACAAGCAAAAACAAAAACTAAGTAAAATTCTTGAAGAAGAAAAAAAATTAGGAAAAAAACCTATTTGGGCTACTCTTGGTTGGAAAGATAATAAGACTTTTAAAACAGATATTTTTAACTCAAAAAAAGGAAATACTGACACAAACAAAAGAGATTTGTTAACTCATTCTATTGTAGAAGAAATTAAAACTTTTAACACCAAAATAAGAAAGAAAACAGATGTAATAGAAAGATATATAAATTTTGACAGTGCCGATTTTAATATAGAGTGGAAAAAAATTAAAACTTATGATGAAATACCAGAGCTTCGTTTAGATTTATTTCTTGAAAAAAGCGAAGGAGCAATGGTTTATTATTATCATCAACATAAAGATAATATAAAAACCTTAAACGATAGCGAAGTTTTTGAGCAATTTATACAGCCCGAGGCAACAAAAAATCATACAACCGATAGAGATAAATTAAGCTATTATTTTAAACCTTTACCTCCGCTTGTGTATGAATTAGATAGTAAGGGAAATATTGATTGGGGACTTGAAGAGAGATTTACATCTTTTGTTATAAAAATTGTTACTTTTAAAAGAAACGAAGGTACACCAAAAAAATTAATGCACGAATTTTTTGGTAACGAAAGCATTAAAACTATTATAAAAAACAAAGGAAAAAACATTCCTTATAATATGTTTGGGAAAGATAAAAACAGATTATGGGTTTATAATAATAAAATAAATCATAGTTCTGTTATCGAAGGAGACAAAATAAAATATGATATGGCAGGAGCTTTCTATCATGTTGATAGCAAACATAAAATTGATAGAAACAAAAAAACATTATTACTTATTCATGGTACATTTTCAAATACTTTTAACACTTTTAAGGGTTTAATAGAATATCAAGATAAAACTTCGGAATTAAAAGAATTTTTAAAAAACAATGTTTACGAACAAGTAATTGCTTTTGATCACCCTACAATAAGTGCCGATGTTTTTCAGAATATAAAAGATTTAAAAAAATTATTAGGTACAACTAAATTCAAGAAAACTGTTAGTATAATTGCGGCTAGCAGGGGTTGTATTTTAACCCAAGCAATTGGTGGCGACAAAACACTTCCGTTTAAAGTAGATAAAGCATTAATGTTTTCTCCTGCAAATGGTGTTGGTTATTTTTCTGCCGGAGATAAACTTGCTACAGGGCTTGGAATACTAAAAAAAGTAACCGAAGGAACGGTAGGGAAATATATTTTTGCCTTATTACAATTTTCGGCTAAATATTTCTTAGACCAACCAGGTCCTCAACAAATGACTTTTGGGAGTAAGGAATTAAAAAGAGTAGAAGAACTTAGTTTAGCCAATCCAAATTCAAAATATACATCTGTTGTAAACGATTGGGAATCGCAACTTACTAGCGGTTGGCTAAAAAAAGCAGGAATGATTGTAGCCGATAATGTAATTAAATTAATATTAGGTTTTAAACACGATTTTGTTGTAGGAGTAAAAGGACAAAGAAATACACCAAAATCTTTTAAAGTTAATAATATACCAATGGCTAGCATTCATACAAAATATTTTAATAAAGATTTTTTACATATAAGACATGGTAAAGAAGTAATTCTTTCTCATTTTATTAGAGAATATTTGTAATTTTTTTTTAATACATTTACAATAGC
>CAZRWZ010000262.1:0-3423 GCA_964603745.1 uncultured Bacteroidaceae bacterium
CATTTCAGAATATAAAAATCTAATGCACCTCAGAGCTTTTCAGCAGACCCTAATTATATAAATATTGATTAGTTTTTAGTAAAATAACAATTTACAACTAATTTCAATTATTTAGTTTCAAAACAAACTATAAAAAAACGTAATTTTAATAAACAGTAAGTAAATACACCGTTTAACTTACATATCGTAAGTTTTACAATATTTAAAATATCAAATTGTAAATTTACAGCTATAAAATCTTACAAGCAGCTTTTGTAAAGCATTGTTGCAAAGCATTTTAGTAGTTGAGAAATTTGGAATATCATTTTAAATAATATATTTTTGAGCATTCGAAATTAAAGTTTAATTAAAAAATAAGAATTATGAGTCTAAGTATAATAGGACAAGCCGTTGGAGAATCGGTTACCTTAAAATTAAATCAAACATTTGCAATTTTAAAAGCAAAAGGAGAGCCAGTAATTCATCTTGGTGGTGGCGAGCCAAAATCATTAGCACCAATAGATGCTATTACAGCAATTTCGGCACATTTAAATTCTGGAGAAGTACGCTATGCACCTGTTGACGGAACAATTGATATGAAAAAAGCAATTATTCGTTACACAATGGATAATTACGGCAGAAAAGTTGAACCAGAAAATATTGTTGCTTCAAGTGGAGCAAAACAAGCATTGATGGTTGCTTTGCAAGCAATATTAGACCCACAAGACGAGGTTATTTTTCCTGCCCCTTATTGGGTATCTTATCCCGAAATGGTAAAACTTTGTGGTGCAATTCCAGTACCTGTTATACCGGAAGATGGCACATTTACACCACGTATGCAAGATATAGAACAAAATGTAACATCTTATACAAAAGCAATTATAATAAACAGTCCTAATAATCCATCAGGGGCAGTTTATCCTGCTTCTTTTATTAAAGAAATAGTACAATTTGCAGAGCAAAAAGGTATCTATTTAATTATGGACGATATTTACCATAAACTTGTTTTTGGAAATGTAACTGCTGCAAATCCTTTCGATTATGTTAATGATTTTAGCGATAATTCTAAACTTATCATAATCAATGGAGTATCTAAAGCTTATGCTATGACAGGTTTTAGAATTGGTTGGGCTATCGGTAACAAAAAACTTATCGAGTCAATGTCAAACATTCAAGGACACCAAACATCAGGACCATCAGTACTTTTACAAAAAGCTGCTATTGGTGCAATAAACGGAGTGCAATCGGGCATAGAAAGTTTAAGAATAACACTTGAAAACAACCGTAGAGTTATGATGCAACAATTAAAAGCATTTGATGGAATTCATATTTTACCACCTGATGGAACTTTTTATTGTTTTGCAGATTTTAGTGCTTACGATAAAGACTCTACAAGATTATCTAACTTTTTATTAGAAAAAGTAAAAGTATTAACAATGCCGGGTGTTGAATTTGGTCGTGAAGGATATTTACGACTTTCTTACTGCGGTTCTATAAAAGACGTAACCGAAGGAATTGAGAGAATTAAATGGGCTTTAGATCCTAATTCTCCAAACGAATTATTTATCGGCGAACGTAAATATGTTAGAGATTGGAATTAAATTAGACTTTTAGATTTAAGAGTTTAGACCTTAGACTAATAAAGATTTCAATTATTTAATAATTATTAAAAAAAATAGAGATGAGTAAATATTTAAAATTTCAAACACCTGCACAACCGCAAGCTGCCGATTATAAATCGGATTTTGGTTTAAAAAATCACGGTTTAGTGCATTTAGATACAATTTACTGGAATTTACCTACCGAAGCCTTAGTTGAAGAAGCTATTTTCAGAAACGAAGGCAAATTAGTAAAAGGTGGTGCCTTTCAGGTAAATACAGGATATTGGACTGCTCGTGCTGCTAACGATAAATATTTCGTTATGGAAGAAAGCACAGAAAAACAAATTGATTGGGGAGAATATAACCGCCCTATGTCATCAGAAAAATTTAATGCACTTTTTGCACGCTTGCAATCGTTTTGGCAAGGCGAGGAACTTTTTGTTCAAGACCTTTATGCCGGAGCCGACCCTGATTATAGATTGCCTGTTCGTGTTATTACAGACAAAGCTTGGAGTTCGCATTTTGCAAGAAATATGTTGCTTGCAGAAAAAGATTTAGCAAAATTAAAACAATTTGTTCCTGATTTTACTATAATGGTATCGCCTAAATTTAAGGTTGACCCACGTATTGACGGAACAAGAAGTGAAACAGCAATTGTAATTAACTTTGCTCGCCGTTTAGCTATTATTGCAAATTCGGAATATGCAGGAGAAATTAAGAAATCAATTTTTACAATTATGAATTTCTTAATGCCATTGCGAGATGTTATGTCGATGCACTGTTCTGCAAATGTTGGTAAAAAGAACGATGTAGCATTATTTTTTGGTTTATCTGGAACAGGAAAAACAACACTTTCTGCCGACCCTAAACGTAAACTAATTGGTGATGATGAACACGGTTGGAGCGACCAAGGAGTATTTAATTACGAAGCAGGGTGCTACGCAAAAGCAATTAGATTATCTGCCGACGCAGAACCAGAAATACACGCTTGTACATATAAATTCGGAACAATTCTAGAAAATGTTATTTTCGACCAATCTTCTCGTCAGATTGATTTAGATGATGAAAGATTAACAGAAAATACACGTTTATCTTACCCATTAGAATATATCCCAAATGCCGTTCCTGAAAAAATGGTTAAAGCACAGCCAAAAAATATTGTATTTTTAACTGCTGATGCACAAGGGGTTATGCCTCCTATTGCAAAGCTTACAATGGAACAGGCGATATATCATTTTATTAGTGGTTACACCTCTAAAATTGGTGGAACAGAATTAGGTTTGGGAATTGAACCAGAAATTACATTCTCTGCTTGTTTTGGTGCACCATTTATGGTTCATCATCCATATTTTTATGCTGATTTGTTACGCAAAAAAGCTACAGCATCGGGTGCTAATATTTGGTTAGTAAATACCGGCTGGGTTGGTGGAAAATTTGGAGTGGGAAAACGTATCTCTATCCGCCATACAAGAAATATGCTTAATGCTGCTCTTGAAGGAAAACTAGAAAAAGTTAAATTTAGAAAAGATAAACTTTTTGGTTTCCAAATTCCAACTTCTTGCCCAGATGTACCGGAAGATGTTTTTGAACCATCAAACGCATGGGGCAATAAAGATGATTATTGGAGAAAATATGATGCTTTAGCATCAAGATACATCGAAAATTTTAAACTTTTTAAAGACTTTGTACCTAAAGAAATTTTAAAAGCAGGTGCTAAACGCTTAAAGAATTTAAAATAATTAATAGAACTCCCCTAAAATAGGAAACAAAAATAATTAATAAAAGTTTCCTAAATAGGGTCTGCTGAAAAGCTCTGAGGTGTATTAGATTTTTATATTCTGAA
>CAZRWZ010000263.1:0-3410 GCA_964603745.1 uncultured Bacteroidaceae bacterium
AGTTAAAAAATAAATAAAAATAATAAAAAGAAATGAAGTCAAAGAACATACTAATAGGAATAGGAGTGTTAATAGCACTAACAATTATTGTAGTATCAGGTTGGATAATGGCAAATCCGCCAGATGTAATATTACAAGGGCAAGTAGAAGCAAAAACTATAAAAGTAGCATCAAAAATACCGGGTAGAATTAATAAAATATTGGTTGAAGCCGGGCAAACAGTAAAGCAAGGCGATACTTTAGTTCAGATAGGTACACCCGAGCTTGATGCAAAAAAAGTACAAGCCGAATCGGCAAGAAATGCAGCCGAATCGCAAAGTATAAAAGCCGAAAACGGAGCAAGAGAAGAGCAAATACGTGGAGCATACGACATGTGGCAGAAATCTAAAGCAGGTGTAGAAGTTTATCAGAAAACATACAATAGAGTAAAAAAGCTTTATAACGAAGGTGTTATTCCTGAGCAAAAACTTGATGAGGTAACAGCACAATACAAAGCGGCAAAAGCTACCGAAAGAGCAGCAAAATCGCAATACGATATGGCAAAAAACGGTGCTCGTTACGAAGACCAAATGGGAGCAGATGCTCTTGTTGACCAAGCTTCGGGAGTTATTCAAGAGTTAAACTCATATTTAAGCGAGGCAAATGTTAAAGCTCCTATTAATGGCGAAATTGCAAGTATTATTTCGCAAGAAGGAGAATTAATAAATACAGGTTTCCCAATTATAACCATAGTTGATTTAACTAATGTTTGGTTTACTTTTAATATCCGTGAAGATTATTTAAGTAAAATAAAAATGGGCGAAGAAATTACAGTTTATGTACCGGCACTTAATAATAAAGAAATTAAACTAAAAGTAACCTTTATAAATCCTTTAGGCGATTTTGCTATTTGGAAAGCAACAAAAACAAGTGGCGATTTTGATATGAAAACTTTTGAAGTTCACGCAAAATCTATTGAAAAAATTGATGGCTTACGTCCTGGAATGACAGCTTTGATAAATTGGAGTAAGCAAGGTTTATAGATTTTTACAAAAATCAACAAAATGCAAACAGGTTTAAAAGCAGTAATAATAAGAGAGTTAAAACGAATACAGTCGGAGAGTATTTATCTTTGGCTGTTGTTTATTTTACCTCTTTTTACATTTTTGCTTTTTACCACAATGTTTAGTCAGGGTAAAGCCGATAACTATTATGTAGCACTTCACGATGCCGATAATACAGAGCTATCACGCAAAATTATTTCGTGGATAGAAGCTACACCGGAAATAGAATTTCATAAAAAAGTAAACTCCTTGCAAGAAGGTAAAGAGTTAATAGAAAAAGGCGATGTTTTTGCAGTTTTAGAAATCCCTAAAGGACTTGAAGCTGGTGTGTATTCAGGTAAACCAAAAAAAATAGTATTATTTTATTCTAACTCAAACCTTAGTGCCGGAAGCGGTGTTAGTACAGCTGTTTTAAAAACAATAAAAACTATGTCGGCAGGTATAAACATGCAAAAACGTATGTCGAAAAACAAAGAAATGTTTGAGCAAGCACTAAATAATGTTCAACCAATACGATTAAGCAGCCACGCATTATACAATCCGTTTATAAACTACTCATACTATTTGGTAACAGGGCTTTTGCCGGTAATGTTACTTATGTTTATTCTTTCAACAACAATTTATGTTGTTGGTAGCGAGCTAAAGGAACATACTGCTTTAGAGTGGTTTAATGCCTCTGGAAAAAGTATGATTGTTGCCCTAACAGGAAAACTTTTACCATATTCAATAATATTTATTATTGAGGCATTTTTTATGAATACAATTTTGTTTAAAGTAGTAGGAGCACCGCAAAACGGAAATATTTTTGTAATATTTACAGCAACAATTTTCTTTGTTTATGCATATCAAGCAATGGGTGTATTTTTAATTTCGGTTTTTCCTAATATGCGATTATCTTTAAGTTTAGGAGCAGCTTATGCTTCTTTGGCTTTTTCGTTTGCCGGATTAACTTATCCTATAATTGCAATGTCGAAATTTATGCAAGGATTTGCTCAAATTTTCCCGTTTACTCACTATCTTAAAATCTATATAAACGAAGCTATGAAAGGTTTAGAGCTGTATTATTCAGTCCCTTCGTTTTTAATATTAAGTGTTTTTATTGTTTTACCTTTTTTGTTGATACCACGATTGCGTGCTTTTGCAACAAAAGAAAAATATTGGGGGAAGTCGTAATAAATTGAAACAAAATAAAATATATCGGTTTTTTAATAATATTGTTGAAACTTGGTTCAACGAATACAAGGTAATATTTCGTGATTCGGGAGTAATTACACTTTTTATAATTGCGGTATTGGTTTACCCACTGCTCTATTCTTTGGCATATAATAACGAATTGGCAAAAGAAGTGCCTATTGTGGTGGTAGATAAAAATGATAGCGATTTAAGTCGTAAATTAATTTCAATGCTTGATGCTACCGACGAGGTGCAAGTTTTGTATAAATTGCCCGATTTTAACGAAGCAAAAATTTTATTCGATAAATCAGATGTATATGGAGTTATTGATATACCCGAAGATTTTGACAAAAAAATATTACGTTTTGAAACAGCTACTATTTCTGTTTATGCCGATGCTTCGTATATGTTGATATACAAGCAAATAATGATGGCAGCAAATTATGCTGTTGGAACAATGAGTGCCGGAATTGAAATTCAACGACGTATTTCAAAAGGTAATCAACTGGAAGAAGCATTTATAGAACGAGACCCAATGCCCGTAGAAACATACTCTCTTTACAATCCGAAAGGAGGATATGCAAGTTATGCTATGCCGGCAGTTTTGTTATTGATTTTACAACAAACACTGTTATTAGGTATTGGCTTAATTGGCGGAACACAACGAGAAAAAGGTTTTATCCATTTTTTAGTTCCTATTGGCATAAAACGAGGAGGTTCGTTATCCATAATTTTTGGTAAAAGTTTGGCTTTTTTTAGCATATATTTAATAAATACTCTTTATGTTCTGGTTGTAGTTTTTAGAATGTTTAACTTACCTATGCGAGGTAATTATTTTGAGATATTTGTATTTCTAACACCATTTTTATTTGCTGTTATTTATTTAGGAATGACCTTTGCAGCATTCTTTAAAAAACGAGAACACGCCTTAATGTTATTATTATTTACAAGTATTCCTTTTGTGTTTTTAAGTGGTTTTTCGTGGCCAAACTATGCAATGCCGCAATGGCAAGTATGGTTTTCTAAAATAATTCCGAGTACACCTGCAATTCAAGGTTTTTTAGCATTATCGCAAAAATCGGCAAGTTTCCACGATGTTTTCTATAACTGGTTGCACCTTTGGGGATTAATGCTTTTTTATATTACAACAGCAAGTTTACTTTTAAAACGTATGGTAAAGAAAGCTAGGTAGAG
>CAZRWZ010000264.1:0-3391 GCA_964603745.1 uncultured Bacteroidaceae bacterium
TTAATTATCAATTATTAATTATAATGTCTAATATCCAGAAGCTAAAATATCGGCAATATGAATTGTTTTTATAGCTAGATTATGTTTTTTTATATAACTTTGAATATTTAGCATACACGAAGATTCTGTTCCTACAATATATTCGGCTCCTGTTTCCATAGCCCATTCTACTTTTTGCTGTGCCATTGCCGAAGAAATCCCTTTGAATTTAACCGAAAAAGTACCTCCAAAACCACAACAAACCTCGCTAGTTTCCATCTCAATTAGTTCTAATCCTTTTACTTTGCTTAATAATATTCTAGGTTCTTTTTTTATACCATATTCACGCAAGGCAGAGCAACTGTCATGATATGTTATTTTGTGATTAAACTCGGCACCTAAATCTGTTATTTTTAATTTGTTTACTAAAAAATCTGTTAACTCAAACATTCTTTGTTTTAACAAAACGCTATTGTCCAAATCTTTTTTATTATCCTTATTTTCGCTAAATATTTTTTCGTAGTTGTTTTTTATAAAACCACTACACGATGCCGATGGAGAAACAATTAAATTTTCGCCTTCAAAATCTTTAATAAATTTTTTTGCTAAATTTTTTGTTTCTTTCCAATAACCCGAATTAAAAGATGGCTGTCCACAGCATGTTTGGTTAGGATTATAGTTGATTTTACAACCTGCTTTTTCAAGCACTTTTACTGTATTCCATGCTGTTTCAGGATAAACTTGGTCAATAAAACAAGGTATAAATAAATCTATTTCCATCTTTAATATTTTGTTGCAAAAATACTTATTATATAATAATATAATGATGATAATATAATAAAATATGAAAACAATAACAGACCTAAATTTAAAGAAGAGTTTAGTAAATGAAAAAAAAAATGTAGATTTGTGCAAGTATAAAAATACAAGTTATACAATTGTGTTACCAAATGGCATATATATAAACAAAATATTTTTTCTTTGTTTGAATATGAAATTTATTGTAATCTTGTGAAAATCAAATAAATATTACTAAATTTATATGTATATGAGAAATTTTTTATTTTTTATTTTAATTATTATATCATTTACCGGATGTAAATTAATGAATAAGCATAACGAAAGTTTAAGTGCTATTGTTTATAAAAAAAGTGAGAAAGAAAATATTGACTATATAAAAGATATAAAACCAATATTAGATAAACGATGCGTTGTTTGTCACTCGTGTTACAACTCACCATGTCAGCTTAAACTAAGCTCGCACGAAGGTTTAGACAGAGGCGTTACTAAAAAAATGGTTTACGCAACAAGATTAAAAGCCGACGACCCAACCCGTTTATTTATTGATGCTAAAAACACCGAAGAGTGGCGAAAAAAAGGTTTTTCTTCTGTAACCGATACAACTGCTTCAGACGATGGTTCTTTGGCTATGCATATGCTAAATCAAAAAAGAATTAAACCAGAAAGTGAAGGGTTTTATGATTCTGAGAATGACCTTACATGTAGTGAAACAGAAAAAGAACTGGTTAAATTTTTTGAAGATAATCCGCATAAAGGTATGCCATATGGGTTTCCTGAATTAGAAGAAGAAGAATATTCTTTGTTGATGACATGGTTGAATCAAGGAGCAAAAAACAGTGTTGTTAAAACAAAAATAACTGACCCTAATATAGAAAAATGGGAATCTTTTTTAAATGACAATTCAATAAAAAATCAAGTAATGTCAAGGTATATATACGAGCATTTGTTTATCGCTCATATCTATTTCCCTAGTGATAGTACTAGATTTTATGAATTAGTTCGTTCAAAAACACCACCAAACAAACCTATTGATATTATAGCTACAAGATATCCGTATGATCATCCGGAAAGCGAAACTATGTATTACCGATTAAGAGAAATAACATCAACCATAGTTGATAAAACACATATGGTTTATGAGTTTAGTCCTGAAAAAATGAAGAGATATGAAAGCTTATTTTTAGAGCCTAAATGGAATGAAGAACCTTATATGCCAAGTTACGATTTAGATGTGAGTGCAAATCCTTTTTTAGCATTTGAACAAATACCTGCAAAATCGAGATATGAATTTTTGTTAGATAATGTTTATTTTATAATTTCTACTTTTATAAAAGGACCTGTTTGTAACGGACAAGTAGCATTAGATGTTATTCACGATCATTTTTGGATTATGTTTTTAGACCCAAAATATGATTTAAGTGTTACAAATAAAGATTTTCTGAAAACTTCTTTGCATAATTTATCTTTGCCAAATCAAGAAGGAAGTGAAGCAAAGCTTATTAAAATTTTGCATAGCGAAAAATATAATAATGAAGCAACTAAGTATTACAAATATAGAGATACAGAATATAGTAAAGTGTATAAAGATGGGCTTAACTTAGATTTTTTATGGAATGATAAAAATAATAACAGCTCTCTTCTAACTGTTTACAGACACTTTAATAGCGGCTCGGTACACAAAGGAGCATTAGGAGATTTACCTCGAACTCTTTGGGTAGTTGATTATCCTTTATTAGAAAGAATTTATTATTCATTAGTTGCTGGTTTTGATATATTTGGAACTGCTACCCACGAAGTTTTGGTAAGGCAATATATGAACCGATTACGAATTGAGGGAGAAAGTAATTTCTTAGAGTTTTTACCTAATAAAATTAGAAAAGAAACTTTTGAAAGTTGGTATTTAGGACCCGTTTCAACACTTATTACAAATTATCACACATCAACAATTAAAACTGCTGTTAATTTTAAAACAGATAACTATAAAGAAGAATTTGCCCTAAAAGCTCTTAATAAATTTGGTTTACAAAAAGATAAAATAAATTATGCTAAAGATGTAGCTTTAGGTAATGATGTTCTGAAAAATATAAAAACAAAAAACGATATAGAAAGAGCTTTTAGCTATTTGTCGCAAAATAATGTTGCAAGTAATATAATAGCATACGATATAGAGTATATAAATCTTGCACATATACGAATTAGAATGGATAATAATGAAGATTTAATGTATTCTTTGATTGTGAATAGATGGCATGATAATGTATCTTTTATGTTTAATGAAGATTTGAGGTTAGATGTAGAAAAAGATAAATTAAATTTTATTGAAGGTTTTGTAGGCTCATATCCAAACATTTATCTTGATATAAAACAAGATGAAATATCTGAGTTTTTCGATCTTCTTTCAAATTATAAAAAAGATAATGAAGAATATAATAAAGAAATTAGAAAATTTAGTATAAACAGATCTGATAATAATTTTTGGTATGTTTACGACTGGTTTCAAAAAAAATATTACGAAAGTGATAAATTAAATGCAGGTCTTTTTGATTTGAATAGATATTATCCTATTGCTGCATCACACTCTACTGAAAAGTAATATACTCAATCTATTTAG
>CAZRWZ010000265.1:0-3370 GCA_964603745.1 uncultured Bacteroidaceae bacterium
AACAATTAAAAATATCGATAAAAGTTTAATGCAAATAAATTATTATATTGTCCTCTGTTAAATACATATTTATTAGGGTTTGCTTCTACTTTTCTTATAGGCATTAAAGAGTATTGAAAGCGAACACTTATTTTCCAATTTTCGTTAAAAATATAATTTACAGCTCCAATAACATTTAAGTCAATACTTTTCATTTCTGGGTAGGGGTCTAAATATCCGTAACCGCTATTATCTTCTTTTGCATTAAATAAATATCCTACTGTAGCTCCTAAATCGAAAGAAAATTTCTTTAATTTTTTATATTTAAGTGTTTTGTATGTTATATAAAAGGGTATTTCTATATAATTAAGTTTTAATCGGTAATAAACTCCGGTTTTTGCATCGCTAAAAGAACTACCTTTTTGAATGTAAGACATTTCGGTATTAAACGACCATAAATCTGAGATATAAAAGTTTACTGATATACCTGCATTTATACCAAATTTACTGTATCCTCCATGATTGTCGCCATCTACTTGGCTTGTTACAGGGCCAGCATATAATGCTCCTTTAAATCCTTTTTGAGAAAAAGATGTTACACTAATTAACAATAGAATTGATAATATTGCTAATTTATTTTTCATTACAATAAACTTAGGGTTGTTTTTAATACCAAGTTCCGCCTTTTCGTTTCTTCATTCCGAAGTTGTATAATAAAGCCACTCCGTATAAAGTAAGTTCGGGAGTTTTAAATGTTAATGATGCATATATTTTAACATCGAAGGATACTCCACTAGGAAAACCGAATTTTATACCACCGTTTGTATAAACTCCATGATTAAGACCTTTATAATTTTCTTTAACACCCTCTCTGTTAGAGACGTTAAAACTTGTGTAGTTGAAATTCCAACCTGCACCAAAATAAAAACCTACATAATGATTTGTGTTTTTAAAAGCACCATGAAAAAAGTTAAAATCCATTACAAATGGCAAGTTTACACTAACACCTTTTGAAACAACGGAGTCTATACCGTAAGTTTGTTTAAAACCATAAATCATTAAAGGCATTCCTATACTAGTAGTTGATTTTCTACCTAAGACACCAAAAATTAAACGTGGTTCAATCATTCCGCCATAAGTAGTAGGTGAAAATCTACTTCCATCCATTAAGCCAATTGAGGGTCCCATTGAAAATGTCCAAGCTGCTCTTTTGTTTACGCTAGCTCTAACTTGCCCAAAGGAAGTTAAAGAAACCATAAATAAAATTAATGTAATACCAATATATCGCATGTTCTATATCTTTTAATCGAATATACAACAAAAATAGTAAATGTTTTGGATTTTGTATATTATTTGAAAAAAATATTTTATTTTTTTTTAAAAGAACTTATTTATTTTATGTGTAAATGTTTGATTACTTAATTTTTTATTGCATTAATTTGTTGCTCTTTTATAATGTCTTTTATTGATTTATCGTTAATAATAACGTCTGTTAGCACTGCTTTGCCATTTTTTATTTTCACAATAGAATAGCAAATTATATTTGTATCAATAGAAGATTCTCTATAATAATTTTCTGCATCTTTAGATTTTGTTTCTTCCATATAAAATCTATTAAATGGATAATTTATATTAATTTTATTGTCTTTATCTTTAGTTTGCCATTTGTAATTACTTATATATTGAAGTTTAACTTTTAAAAAATCTACATTATTATCAGGTTTTTCTTTTTGTGCAGAAATAATTTGAGCAAAGCCATCAGCGTTAGATTTTAAAATAACATAAGCTGTTTCGTAAGAATTCCATTTTATATTTGTATCAGTATTATAAAAAAAGTCGTTTTTATAATTTAAATAAATAAATTTCCCTCTAAATGGGTCGTTGGGGTCTATTGGTTGAGTTCTGAAATGAAATTCTTTTCCTGTATTAATAATATCTTCTTGACCGAATATCATATTAGCAGGTATAAATATTTGTGCTAATGCTAAAATAATAAATGCTGTTATTAAAAAATATTTTTTTTTCATTTTCTTGAATAATAATATGGTTTCTATTAATCTATTTCTTCTAATTTATCAAATTTGCGTTTTTTTATCATAGAATAGTTTGCTATAAAAAACCCAATACCTACACCTATAAATAGTAAGCCTCTTATAATAAAACTTATGTTTGTATCAAAAAATCTGCAAATAATTAAACCTGTTAATATTAATAATCCATAGTTTAAAATACCTAAATGGTTTTGTTTTGTTCCTTTTTTTATGGTTAATACACTAATTACTAATATCATTATATTTACTAAAACTTGTGATATTAAAGGGTTTGCAAATCCAATAAAAAAAATTGCAATAAATGGAATAAAACTTAATCCTATTAAATCGTAATTATTTATTTTTTTTGTTTTGTTGTTATAAATAAATATGGCTATGCCAATAAGTGTTAATACTAAAGCTGCAAAAGATGAGAGGGTATTAAAGATTGACATATTTACATCGTCTTTTATTAGTTCTTTCCAAAACCAATTGAAACTTAATGCTAAAAGCAAAGAAATTGAGCCTAATGAACCAATAATTCTAAAACCATTAGATATTAGTTTTTTTCCGTCAAATAATTTGGTATTACTAAAAAGATAAAATGTGCCATACATACTAAGATATGCTATTGTCATTAAAATACTACCTTCTTTGTTGCTAAGTGTTCCTAACGCTATACTTATAGATATTGCTATAGCCCAATTATGAAACGAAACGAAGTTGCTTTTAGGATTTTTTGTTAATAAATTGTAGTATAATGGTATAATAAAAGCTAATAACAACCAATAAAAATATGTGTTTTCGCTTGCGGCGGATACATAACCAACTTCGGTGGCATAATAGGTAATAACAGCAATGTATCCAATAGATGTTATTCTGGAATTCATAATATAAACTAATGGTAGCGATAGAAGCGACCATGTTAATAAAAATGAAGGTAGGTCTCCCGAAATATTATAAATTTGAGCTATTAGCGATATGCTTGAAGCTATAGCAAAGAAAATAAAGATACTTGAACTTTCTTTCCAAACGCTGTTGTTTGGTTTTTTTATTAATGTGTAAAAAGCTGTTGCTTGCCCAATAAGTAAAGGTAAAAATGATAATATTGTTTTTATTGATTTTGGTAATTCGTCCCAATTGTGTGCAAGTATTAAGATTATACCTAAGGCAATAAGAATAGCTCCAAGTATACCAAAAGCAACTAATATTTTATTAGAGCTATTTTCTTGTTCGCTAAAATAATAATCGTTTATTCTAATTCCTGTTTCTTTGTTAATGATGCCTGCCGAAACAAGTTCAGTAATATCTTTTTTTGAAATCATAAATTTTGGTTAAAATGCAACTCCTAATTTATTAAT
>CAZRWZ010000266.1:0-3349 GCA_964603745.1 uncultured Bacteroidaceae bacterium
CTAGTTAGAACTTCACTATTTGAATTAAGGAGAAACTGATTGATGTTTAATAGCTTGTATATCAACAGAGTGAAACCCTGACTTGTGAATACAAGGTGTAAAAAAGTAAAAAATATTAAAATTAATTTGTAGCTTATTCTTTAATAAATTTTCTAATAATCTTTCCTTTATCATTAGAAATAACAACAAAATATACACCTTTTTCTAAATTAGAAATATCAATTGAATTTGAATTTGTTATATTAGTTTTAATATTTTTTCCTGTAATATCAACAATATCAATTATTGTGTTATTAATATCTATACCATCAATAAACACAAAACTACTAGCAGGATTTGGATATAAATTAATTACATTATTATTTAAAGTTTTAATACCACTATTAACCGAAGATGTTATGTTTATATCATCAAGATAAACATTATTGCCATATCCGTTTACAATAACAAATTTAATAATAGAAACGCCTCCAAGATAAGATGTTAAATCTACTGTATCCATTCTCCAATCAGATGCCACACTAGGCGTAAAAGCACTTGTTTGATCCGCACCGGTTGATAATACACTGCCCGCTTTGTCATAAATTACACTCCAAGAAGAACCGCAATTATTAGAAATATACACAATAAATTGTTCTACATAACTGCTATTATATCTACGATAAGATATATTAAAAGTTAATTCTGCATCTGGTAAATATGAAAAATCTAACTTTGGTGTAATAAAAATATCTTTAGCTCCTTTAGAGCTGTAGTCCATACAGTTTATAGAAGCAGCAGCAGTACTAGTACCATTTCCTACAGCATTAGTATTTCTTTCCCATGTTGTTGCTCCATCAGGGTTTTCTAATGTAATATTTGATGGTGGAAAAATTGTATCTTCAAAATCGACATGATAAGGCAAGGAATCGCCTGTTTCAATACTTACGTTGTAAGATGTTTGACAAGTATTACTGTTAGGCATTTCATCAACACCACCGTTTGGGCTTGTAAGATTAAACACTACTGTGTGATTACCAACACTTAATAAAATATTTGAGAAACTAACTGTATCTATTTCGCCGGTAGCTAAATTACCTGTCCAATTTTGCGAAATAACTGCACCTCCATCAATTGTGTAACTAATTGTGCAAGATGTTAAATTATCTGTACCCAAATTTTTAATTGTAACCGAGGGTGTAATTTCAATTTCATAGCAATAAAATTCTAAGGGAGAATTAATACTTTTTATTTGAGCATCAAGAGCTAAGCTAGTAGGGTAGAAGCCTTGCACAGTGTCAATATCGTAACCGCAAGGGGCTAGCCAATCTTTTAGTCTTGTTTGTGGACTTACACCTTGCTCCCACGACATTGCTAATTTTCCATAAGCATCTTCGGCTATATTGCTACACGATGCATAACCACCATGCAGCTGTCCAATTATTTTATGATTTTGATTAAATAAAGGAGAACCTGACGAACCCCCTTCGGTTGTTCCATCGTCCCAAGCAGAAATTTTCCAATGCGAATCGGCAAGTCCGCCTCCCAAATAGTTTGAAGAAGAGCTAGCATTGTAATCGAATGATATTTTTTTTACATCTCCTGTAGGGTGATGAATTCCACACGACGAAGTTGACGGAATATCTCTTTTATCCCAACCGGCATAAAATACATTGTAACTTGTTGGTGGTTTAGAGCTTAATTTAACTAAGCAAAAATCAGAATCAGAATTTCTTGCAACAAGTGTTGCTCCAGAAACATCGTTGTGAGATGAGGCTGTTCCACTACCTGAGCTAGTTTCGCAAGTAGTTTTATGCCAATTATACCAAAAAACCCAATCCGTAGGGTTGTTGTAACAATGATTAGCTGTTAAAAAATAAGGAGTGCCATCAAAAGTAGAGTTGTTTATCATAGCACCTGAACAAAAACCATTTCCGCCTGTAACAATCATTGCTACAGAATTTATTTGGTCTTCCCAACCGGCAGCAACAGGGCAAACTACATCGTTATTGCAACTGCCTGAGCCACCAAACCCTTTGTCAGCATTGTATGTAAAAGCACTTCTGTAGCCATGAGTTACTCTGTCTATTTTTAATTTACCATCGAATTCGGCATTGTTTGGTTCAAAATATTCTAGTGTTATTGCATCAGAAAATAAAAGCGATATTCCTAAAATTTCTGTTTCTTTATTATTTGCTGATGTAAATGAACCTAATATTTCGGTTTTATTATCGTTATAAATAAATAAACTTGCTCCTTTTGGTAATTTATATTCGCTAAATCGAAAATTTATTGATACTGCTCCTCGTGAATAAATTCTATAACGATATAATTTTCCACCTGTAATATTATCGATAATAGCAGATTGTTTTATGTCAATATTTACTGGTATATTAATTCCAAAACGCCAAATGTAATCTTTGTATTGGTCTCGTTCTAAGTCTTCTTTCACAAAAGCACTTTTGTTTTGATAAGGAAGAATTTTAGTGGGAATAACAGTTTGTAAGTTTTTGTTTATATTACTTTTTGGTTGTCCGCCATGACTTATTTGAGCAAACCCAATAATTACAAATAAATTTAAAATAAATGTTAATAGTTTTTTCATTACAAAAGATGTTTTTAATACATTATATAAAAGAGACCTTTTTGCTAAAAGGTTGCATTTATTTACAAATATAATACATAAGAAGAAATTTGCAAGTAGCTTTTTGCTATAAAACTAAGAGTGATTCAATAGTTTGAGCTAGAAAGTCTGAGTTTAAAAGGCGTGTGAGAAATTTAAATCGCAGAATACAAAGGTATTTTGAGGATTTAAATTTTGAGCAATAAGGCAGAAATCTGACTTTATAGACAAACTCTAACCACGATAAATCTTTTTGATTAAAAAAAGTATGGCTTTACCTTTATTTTTAAAGTATCTTATGCTTTAATTCAAAAAGATTTATTAATTTTGTAGAAATCTCAAAAAAATTAACAATTATATGGGTAAAGGTGATATTAAAACAAAGAGAGGTAAAATAATTAGCGGTTCTTACGGAAAAAAAAGAAAAAGAAAAGCTGCCAAATCTGTTAATTTAGTTATTAAAGAAGCTAAAAAAGAAATTAAAGTAAAAGTTGAAAAAGAAGTGGTAGATAAAAAAGCTACTACTACTAAAACAGATACTAAGGTAGAACCTAAAAAAACTGCTGCTAAGAAACCTGCTGCAAAGAAAACTACAGCTAAAAAAGAAACAGCAGAAAAAAAGCCTGCTGCTAAAAAAGCTGCTGTTAAAAAAACTAATACAAAAAAGAAAGAAGATAAATAGGGTTTGTTTGTAAACTCAAGTGTCTGGTGTAGAAAGTTCGAGTTCAAAGCCTGTCCCGATTTATT
>CAZRWZ010000267.1:0-3323 GCA_964603745.1 uncultured Bacteroidaceae bacterium
TGCCACTATATGATTTTATAAAAGAAGATACGATGTAGTAAACCATCTAAAGTCTTATTTATTTTAACACAAATACATATATTTGCAGAACTTTATGGAATTAGGAAAATTTAATTTATTAACAATACTAAGAGCAAGTGACCCAGGTCTTTATCTGGTTAATGATGCCGACGAAGAGGTGCTTCTGCCAAATGCATATGTAACCGAAGAAATGAAAATTGGCGATGAGCTAGATGTTTTTATCTACAAAGATTCTGACGATAGACCTGTTGCAACAACTTTAACACCTTATGTTAAGTTAGAAGAATTTGCTTTTTTAAAAGTAAAAGAAGTTAATAAATTTGGTGCTTTTTTAGATTGGGGATTACCAAAAGATTTAATGGTGCCTTTTGCCGAGCAGTTAATAAAAATGGAAGAAGGTAAATCTTATCTTATTTTCTTAATTGTTGATGAAGATTCGCAGCGTTTAATAGGTTCTGCAAAAGTAAATGAGTTTGTTTATACCGATAAAATAGAATTGTCGCCTAGCGAAAAAGTTGACTTATTGCTATATAAGATGACAGATTTAGGAATGCATGCAATTGTAAATAATAACTATCATGGTTTAATATTTCATTCTGATATACACAGAAAGATTTACCCAGGCGATAAAATATCGGCGTATGTTAAACAAGTTAGAGAAGATGGTAAAATAGATTTATCACTAAACCCGATTGGTTTTACTAATAGTATAGATAAATTTTCGCAAATTGTGATTGATACATTAAACGATAATGGTGGTTTTCTAAATTTAACAGATAAAACATCTCCAGAAATAATAAATAAAATGTTGGGTATGAGTAAAAAAGCATTTAAAAACGCTGTAGGCAACTTGTATAAACAAAAACTGATAGACTTATCTAAGGAAGGAATAAACTTGAAAAAATAATGTTCAGTTTTCCGATAAACTACAACGAGCCACTTTTTCGTCCACCAAGCGAGGGGCGTTCTTTAATAATACAAGTAACACTTGGCTGTTCGTGGAACAAGTGTGCATTTTGCGAAATGTACACATCAAAACAATTTAGAGCAAGAAAAGAAGAAGATATTTTTGCTGATATCTATGCTTTTAAACCATATGCAAATCAAATAAAAAAAGTTTTTCTTGCCGATGGCGATGCAATGGTTTTATCTACAAATAAATTATTGCGAATATTAACCGAATTAAAAAATACCTTTCCAAAACTACATAGAATTTCGGCTTACGCCTCGCCACGCAATTTAAACGACAAATCGGTGCAAGAAATGAAAGAATTGAACGATACTGGTTTAAGTTTAATTTATGTTGGTATTGAGTCTGGTGATAATCAAGTGCTAAAAATGGTTAATAAAGGCGAAGATTTTACAAGTATTGTTTCAGGTTTAAACAAATCGAAACAAGCAGGAATAAATAGTTCTGTTATGATAATTAACGGCTTGGGTGGCAAAGAATTAACAAAACAACATGCAATTAATTCTGCAAAAATATTGAATGAAACACAGCCAAAATATGCTTCAACACTAGTGCTTTCAACCTATAAAGGAATAGACTATTATAAAGACAGAATTAATGGGAAATTTACACAATTAAACTTGCAAGAATTACTAGAAGAAATGCAAATTTTTATAGAAAATACAAATCTGCACGAAACAATTTTTAGAAGCGACCATGCTTCTAATTACCTTGTTTTAAAAGGTGTTTTGGGTAGAGATAAAGAAGATTTTCTGAATAAAATATTGTTTGCTATAAACAATAAAAACTCGGCTAATTTACGTGGTGAGAATATGCGTGGATTTTAATTTTTATATTGTAAATTTGTTTTACTAAAAATATTATCTATTTTTATACGGTAAAACTAAAATTATAATAAATAATATTATGAGATTATTTAAGAACACATCTTTCTCTACATTGTTAATAATAATAGCTATTCTCAGTGTTTATAGAATTTCTAATGTTAATAACAAAGAAATATCATGGGACGTACTTGGATATTATTTGCCACTACCGGCAACATTTATCCATAATGATCCAATGTTGAATAATATTGATTGGTTGAAAGCAGTAAATAAAGAGAAAAAATTAACAGGAACATTATATATGGTATCATCAAATGATGAGGGTGAGCCCATGTATTTTTTCCTTCTCGGTATGGCTATATTTTACTTGCCATTTTTTTTTATGGGGCATTTTTCTTCTTTTTTATTAGGTATGCCAACCGATGGTTTTAGTCCTCCATATCAATATGCATTAGTTATTGGTTCTATAATTTACACCATTATAGGCTTATATTATTTAAGGAAAATATTATTGTCATTTTTTTCTGAGAAAATAAGTAGCATTATTCTAATAACTACAGTTTTTGCAACTAATTATATTCATCATTTAACATTAAAAGACCTTGAAACTGTTAATATATTATTTATGTTGGTTTCTATTATAGTTTGGTTTACAATTAAATGGCACAAAGAACAAAAAATAAAACATCTTATTATTATAGTTGCAAGTATTACATTAATAGCATTAGTAAAACCAAGTGAGATAGTAGTTTTGCTAATTCCTTTATTTTGGAATGTAACATCAAAAGAAACGCTAAGAAGCAAAATAGATTTAATATCTAAATACAGAACTCAATTTTTTATTGCTATTGGCATAAGTATTATTATTGCAAGTCCTCAAATAATATATTGGATATTAAAAACGGGTATGCCTTTATACGATAGTTATAAAAACCCTGGTATTGGCTTAGATATTTTTTCTCCTCACATTTTAGATGGATTGTTTAGTTATAGAAAAGGTTGGCTTGTATATACTCCTATAATGTTTTTTTATTTGTTTGGATTTATACCTATGTTCAAAGAAAATAAAAAAATATTTTTTGCAATTATTATTTATTTCTTAGTTTCTTTTTATATTATATCTAGTTGGTCAGAATGGTGGTATGGAGCAGGTTTCTCAAACAGACCCTTGATAACAACTTACCCTCTATTATCAATAAGTTTAGGCTATTTTATTTTGTATATTCAAAAAAAATCTACCCTTGTTAAAACATCTATTGTAATTCTTATTTTGTTTTTTACATTTTTAAATCAATTTCAATGGTGGCAATTAAAAAATTATATATTAGATACCAGTAGAACTACAAAAGAATATTATTGGGCAACATTTCTTAAAACATCGGTTACTCCTGAACAAAAAAAACTACTTTTAATAGAAAGAGATTTCTCTGGGAAAATGTCATTTGTTAATAAAAAAGATTATCATTCATCTATAATAGAAACAAATGATTTTGAAGATGCTAACG
>CAZRWZ010000268.1:0-1147 GCA_964603745.1 uncultured Bacteroidaceae bacterium
CAATAAAAGAATACGAAAAATTTAGAGTAAAACAAGACCAAAAATATTTATCAGATTTTGATATGACAATAAAAAGTATAAAAAAGAAATAGCCAACGCAACAGCCATACACATTCCGAAGAAAAATCAGAAAAAGTATGTCTTGCCAACGCACCGCAAGAAATGGAAATCACAGCAAATAAAAAAAACACAAGACACTTGAACGCCAGTGCATAACACAATATAAATTCCATTTTGTCGGTTTGTGTTTAGCATTTGGCATTTCTTGTAATTTTTAGCCCCACAAAATCTTTTTGATTTTGTTAATTTCGACGGGTAAAAATATTTTGCTACTTTTATACGATGATAAGAACTGCCAAAAATACTGCCAAAACGAGAATTTATAAGCGACCGTTAAACTTAAAATTAAGAATTAAGAATTAAAAATTAAGAATTAAAAATTCTATTGCTAATTATTAATTATCATTTTTTTTAAGGTCTAAGGTCTAATGTCTAATGTCTTGTTATATTTTTAGAAGCTGAAAGCAAGATGCACTAAGTGCATAGTTTTAACCTTCTCTGTGACCAATAAAATAATTGTTCATCAAATTATTGGTGTAATCCCTAAAAATATCTTTTCTTTGAAGCAACAAATTCTTATATTTATAAGTCTAAGTACAAAATATACTATTATGAAGAAACTTTATTTTACATTTTTGTTAATATCATTAACAATTGCTTCTTTTTCGCAATCAATTTGCGACGATGCTTATCAAATAAATACAATCCCATTTATTGAAACAAATATTAACACAGCTTTTGCCGATGTAGATACAAGTGGAAATTATTGTAACGCAACAGGCGTAGCCGGAAAAGATACAATATTTGCATATACACCAACAAGCGATGTAAATATTGATATAATTTTATCTAATGTTCAGATAAGTTATGATTTTTTGATTAACTTTTTTATTTTTGATGATTGCCCTGATGTTTCGGGAGTAACGTGTATGCAATCTGCCACAGGTGGTAATTTAATAATTAGCGATGTAGCATTAATCGCAGGAAACACATACTATATTGTAGTTTCAAATACAAATGCATTGGGCGTAGATCATTTTATTTTTGATATTAATATAAGAGAACATTTTCAGAAAGATGTTGAAAT
>CAZRWZ010000268.1:1247-3323 GCA_964603745.1 uncultured Bacteroidaceae bacterium
GATACATCTCGTTGGATAGGAGAGTGGTCTAAATTTGTATATGATTATCCATTTTCAACAGGAGAGCGTTCTTCGTGGCAATGGGGAGTGCCTAATGCAACAATTATAGATACAGCTGCAAGTGGTTCTAAAGCAATTGTTTCTAGCTTAACAGGAGATTGTTTCGATTACGAAAGGTCTGTATTAATGAGCCCTTGTTTCGATTTTAGTTCTTTATCAATTCCTGTAATTGAATTTGATATGTGGAAACAACTTGATACAATTACCGCTGTTTATCTTGAATACACAACAAATTTTGGTGGAACTTGGACTTGGACACGAATAGGAGCAACAGGTACAGGAACAAATTGGTATAACGAATATCAAGGATACGAAAACGATACTTGGCTTGGAAATACAACAGGTTGGGTTAAAGCAAAACATAGAATGGAGAATTTAGGTGGAGAAGCTAAAGTAATGTTAAGATTTGTATTAGAAAATCTATCAACCACAACATCAGAGGGTTTTGCAATAGATAATATACATATTTTTGAAGCCCCAAATCACGATGTTGGAGTTTCTCAAATACTTTCTCCTAAAACAGACTGTGGTTTATCGCAAGATTCTATAAAACTTGTTATTTGGAATTACAGCCCCGATAGTAATCATACAAACTTTGATGTAAAATATTTAATAAACGGAACAGAAGTAATTGAAACAGTTAACGATGTGGTAAATGCAAACGATAGTTTAATTTATACTTTTAGCACAACTTACGATTTTAGTAATATTGCTGAATATAAAATACTTGCCAAAACAATACTTGCCGACGACGACGACACAACCAATGATGCCGATAGTATTAATATCATTAATTTTGAGCAAGTTTCTACACTTCCATATTCTAATAATTTTGAAACAAATAATGGTAACTTTTTTATAATAGGTGAAAATTCTTCGTGGCAATGGGGCGAACCAACCGATAGCGTTATAAATACAGCATATTCGGGTACAAAAATATGGGCAACAAATTTATCGGGTTATCATAATGCACCCGAAAATACCTATTTAACAAGCTCTTGCTTCGATTTGTCTAATTTGAAACGACCTCTTATAAAATTTAAAACTTGGTACGATTTATATTTTCTTGATGGATTAACATCTAGCTACGTGCAAGTAGAAACCTCGCTTAATGGGGGCGAAACTTGGTCTGTATTAGGTAACTCTTCTGATGAAAATTGGTATAAGCTAGGCTCTGCTTGGACAGGAACTATTGATAACTGGGAAGAAATGTCGCATTATTTATCGGCAGAGCCAAACATTAAATTCAGATTTAAGCTTTGGGCAATGGAAGCCAAAACAGGCTTTGCTATTGATGATTTTGAAATATGTGATGCTCCAATTGCTGGTTTTGAGTATGTTAATGAAAATGGAGTGGTTAATTTTAACGATACTTCTGTTAATGCAACAAATTATCAATGGCTTTTTAGCGATGGGCAAAGCTCTAACATAAATTCGCCTATAATGACTTTTACACAAGATACAGTAGTGGCAACTTTAATAACAACTAACAATTGTTTTACAGATACTGTTACAGACACAATAGTAACTAATGTAGGGATTGAAATACTAACAAATAATGATATAAAAGTTTTTCCAAATCCTGTAAAAGATAAGTTAAACATTGAGTTTAATAAAGTTTTAGGCAATGTTTATATTCAAATTACTGATATAAATTCTAAAATAATTTATTCAAATAAAATAGACACGGATAAAACTAATCTGTCTTTATCAATAAATTTAACTAATTTTGATACAGGTATGTATTTCTTAAGAATTACTACAAACAAAGGCGAGTTAATTAAAAAAATTGTTGTGCAGTAAGTGGTTAAATCCTGAGTGTGTCAGAAATATTTTCTACACGCTTATTTAATTATATAATTGTGAATTAGAAGGTTTTGATAATGAGCTGAATGACGAATGAATTTAAAGATTAGCAATAGAATTTTTAATTTAAAGATGAACCATTTAACAATAGAGCTATCTAAATTTAACCATATAAGAAATATAAGGGCATATAAGTTTTGATAATGAGAT